>CAZPIR010000134.1:0-8955 GCA_964586085.1 uncultured Anaerolineaceae bacterium
ATTGGCTTGGAACCGAGCGTACCGCTAATCAGGACAAAGTTTATCGTCCATTTTGTGAAGCTCAATCGTTCATACGAGGGATTGGTCTACGAAATAAAGATGAATGGAGTACATGGGCGAAAAGCATTGCACGTCCAAATGATATTCCCGCTAATCCTCCATCAGTTTATAAAGGCAAGGGCTGGTCAAGTTGGGGTGATTGGCTAGGAACGCGGAATAGGAGGGGCGGTTATCGTCAATTCAAAGATGCTCGTACATTCGTACACGCTCTTGGATTACAAAGTAAAAAGGATTGGAGTGTTTACGCGAAAAGCGATAAACGCCCAATTGATATTCCTGCCGGACCTAGCAGAACATATAAAAACAAAGGCTGGCAAGGTTGGGGCGACTGGTTAGGGACTGGACGCATAGCAACTTTTGATAAAGTCTACCGTTCATTCCAGGATGCTCGTAGGTTTGCTCAAAGCCTCAATTTAAAAAGTGGTTCTGAATGGAAAGTTTGGTCAAGAACTCCAGGACGCCCAGAAGATATTCCTGTCAATCCACCCGGTGTTTACAAAAATAAAGGTTGGATAAGCTGGGGAGATTGGTTGGGCACGGGCACGATTGCCGTATTCAACAGGAAGTATCGGTCATTTGGTGAAGCACGTGCCTTTGTTCATGGTCTTAATCTCCGAAATGTTGATTATTGGAGAGAATGGTCTAAAAGTGAATCGCGTCCAGAAGACATTCCAGCAAATCCCCATGGGGTATATCAAGATGACGGATGGGTAAGTTGGAGCGATTGGTTAGGTGTCGTTAACCTGTGGAACAAAAATGCCATCTTGAGTTTTCTTCGAGGCATCAAACCCATTCTGCTAAATTTGGAACCTGCCGAGTTATTTGCCATCATGCGGCAGAATGGAATGATGGCGTCATCAAAGACCGAGCATAAGAACGCTCACTTGATAAAAAGCATCCGCGACCTCTGCTCCTCACCAAACCCCGAAGCCGATTTTGAAAAACTCGTTGCCGAAATCGAAAAGCAAAACGCGGAAATTGAGAATAAAGAATTAGAGAGCGAAGAAGAAACAACCCAGGTTGTTCCATCGGAACAAGAAACCAAAGAAGAATTGCCCGCGCTCCGTTCGCTCGCCACGCTCAAAGCAGTGGACGCGCTCGTGGATGCCGGCATCACCTCGGACGAAGAGACCATCGAGTTTCTTGTCGCCAATCGCGTCAGCGGTCTGTGGCAAGCCGCGCTCAACGACGACCTCGCGTTCGACCTGAACACGCTCCGCGCTGAAACCGGCGGCACGTACTTCAACACGATTCGCTCGCGTTTCCTCACGCAGTACGACGGCGCGCAAACACTCGCGCTGCCGGCGGGTTATGATTTTCGCGTCAAGGGTAAATTCACCGAACCCAATCTGATGCAACGCCTCGCCGCGTACCGCGTCCTCACCGAACGCCGCCTCGGCAATTGGTCAGGCGTCGGCGCAGGCAAAACACTCTCCGCGATTCTCGCGAGCCGTGTCGTGAATGCGCGCCTCACCGTTATCATCGCGTTCAACAGCACCGTCGAACCCTGGGCAACACGCATCCAGGAAGCGTTTCCCGATAGCGTCGTGCACATCAAGCAACGCGGCACCGTGCGCGTGGACACGACCCGGCACACGTACCTCGTGTTGAATTTTGAAACGTTCCAACAACCTGATTCCGCCGCGATGGTGCGCCGTTTGGTCGCGCAACATCAAATTGATTTTGTCGTACTCGACGAAATTCAATCCGTCAAGCAACGCACACCCAAGGTCGCGAGCAAACGCCGCCAGGTCGTCGCGGGATTGTTGACCGCCGCGCATGACAAAAATCCCAACCTGTGCGTGCTCGGCATGAGCGCGACGCCGGTGATCAACAATCTCTACGAAGCCAAAGCGTTGCTCGAATTGGTCAAGGGCGTCGAGTTCGACGACCTCAAAACGTTTAGCAGTATCGCGAACGCGAGCGCGATGCACGAGAAGTTAATTCTCTACGGCATTCGTTATCGTCCGCGTTACGCGCAAACGATTGAAACGGAATTTCCGGAAATTGCCGGCGACGAGTATTTGTCGCGCTTGGTCAAGGTCAAGCCCGGTGCGATTCTCGCACTCTAACGCGTGTTGCTCGATGCGAAACTCGAAACGATTGTCGCCGTGTTGAAACAAGGCACGCTCGTTTACACGCACTATCTCACCGGCTTGGTTGCGCCTCTGCGCCGCGCGATTGAACAAGCTGGGTTCAAGGTCGGTCTGTTCACCGGCGAAGACAAGAGCGGGCTGGAACCATTCAAGCAAGGCAAGGTGGATGTGTTGATTGGCTCGGTGCCGGTCGGCACGGGCGTGGATGGCTTGCAGTACGTGTGCAATCGCATGGTCGTCGTCAGTCTGCCGTGGACAAGCGCCGAGTACGAACAACTCATCGGACGATTGTATCGGCAAGGTTCCGCGTTCGACAAGGTCGAGGTCATCATTCCCCAGGTCGTGCTTGGACAGGATGACCAGGTGTGGTCGTGGGACAAGATGCGGATGCACCGCATCCAGTACAAGAAAACGCTCGCCGATGCCGCGCTCGATGGCGTAATTCCCGAAGGCGAACTCGCGTCGCCCGAAACCATGTTCAAGCAAGCGCGCGAAGCATTGCAAGCCTGGATTGCGCGCGTCGAACAGGATGGCGTGACGACGATTGATCGCGCGACCTTGCGTGTGCCGTTACCGGAAGAACAAGCGCGCATCATGCAACGTCGCTTTGGCGATTTCGCGACGATGAACAGTCGCATCAACACGGGGTACAGCCACACGACGCACGCACGCTTGCAACAAAATCCGGCAGAGTGGTATTTGTATCACACGCTTTATCGCGAGGCGCGCAAAACCTGGGACGAGATTCCGTACGAACGCATCGCCGAATCATTGCGCAAACGCCCCGATTGGGTCGTCGGTGATTTTGGATGCGGTGAAGCGTTGCTCGCGCAAACCGTACCGAACCAGGTTCACTCGTTCGATCACGTGGCGATTGATGAACGCGTGACCGCGTGCGACATGGCACACACGCCGCTCGACGCCGAAACACTCGATGTCGCCGTGTTCTCACTTTCGCTGATGGGCTTGAATTACGCGGATTATTTGCGCGAAGCACATCGCGCGCTCAAGGTTGGGGGCTGGCTGAAAATCGCCGAACCGCTCAGCCGTTGGGTGGAAAAACGAAAGGCGTTGCTGGAGGCGATTGACCAAACCGGATTTTCGCTTGTTGGAAATATTGAAGAGTCGGGTCCGTTTTTCTACCTCACCGCAATCAAAGCCTTGTGATCGTGACGTAAAATAAAATCAATCGGCGGTAGCATTGCGATACGCTACCGTCATTATTTTTTCACCTCTTTGTTTCACTCGCCCAAACGCATGACCACTCGAACACAATTTGCCGTCGTCCGGCGGATTGCTTGTCTACTTGTTTACTTGTTCCATTTTGTTGTATAATACAAATGTTCCATTATGGCTGAGAAAAAATCTTCGCGCGCAAAAACCAAACAAAAACCGCCTGAACCCAAACTGCCCAAGCCCGCCTTTCGCCTCGACGCAGACCGCTGGGAAGAAATCGGCGCGATTGGCGTGTTCATCCTCGCCCTGCTGACCTTTGCCGGCACGCTCAATTTCAGCGGCGGCTTTCTCATTGATTTCTGGGTCGGCACATTACGCACCCTGCTCGGTTGGGGCGTCTACTTTACGCCTTTTATTTTAATCGGCTTGAGCGTGTGGATGTTCCTCGACGCGATTGATCGCACCTGGAACATTGGCTGGGAACGTCCGCTCGGCGTGGGTGTGCTCTATGTGTTCATCCTCGCGGCGTTGCATTGGCTCGTCGCGTTCGATAATCCCTTGAAAGAACCGCCCCCGCGCACACTTGGCGGCGGCGGAATGCTCGGCTGGACGATTGTCTCGCTTTTGATTTCCGCGCTCGGCACGGTGGGCGCGGCGCTCGCCATGTTCGCATCCATCGGCATCGCCTTGATTTTGCTGTTCAACATTTCGCTCCCCGAACTGGGTCGCCGGGTGTTGTACGTCTTTAAACTCATTCCGCGTTTGCCGCAAGAACTCAATCCTAAATCAACCGAACCTGAAGCAACTCAAGACCCTCTGCCCTACCTCAATCCGCGCCCGCGTCCCACCGCGCCGTTCGTCACGCCGCGCGAAATCGCGCCACCCGCCGCGTCCGCGCCGGGCGAACCATCGCCCATCTCGCGCGGACCGGTTGCCGCGCGCATCATTGGCGGCAACACGCCGGGCGAAGCCGAGCCGCCGGCAATCGAACCTGCCGAGCCGATCGGGCCGGTGATTCAACGCGAGTGGCGTTTGCCGGAATGGACGACGATGCTCGAAGAGAGCGTCGAGTCGGATATGAATCAGCACGAGATTCGCGAGCGCGTCCACAAGATCGAAGAGACGATGCAACACTTTAGCGTGCCCGCCAAAGTGATCGAGGTGAATCAAGGTCCGACGATCACCCAGTTCGGCATCGAACCGGGCTTTCAGGAACAAAAAGGCGTGGACGGCAAAGTGCATCGCGTCAAGGTCAAGGTCAGTCGCATCAGCGCATTGCAACACGACCTGGAACTCGCGCTCGCCGCCGCGCCGATTCGCATCGAAGCGCCGGTGCCGGGACGGAGCGTGGTGGGCATCGAAGTGCCCAACTCGCAAACGGCGCGCGTGAGTTTGCGCGGCGTGATGGAATCCGACGTGTTCAAGAATCTCGAAAAGAAAACCAAACTGCGCATGGCATTGGGTCAAGATGTCGCCGGGCAACCCGTGTGCGCGAACCTGGAATCCATGCCGCACTTGCTCGTCGCCGGCGCGACGGGTTCCGGCAAATCGGTGTGCGTGAACGCGATCATCGCCGGCTTGCTCTGCACCGCCACGCCCGCCGAAGTGCGCTTTGTGATGGTGGACCCCAAACGCGTCGAGTTGGTCAATTACAACGGCATTCCGCATTTGCTCGAACCGGTCGTCGTCGAAATGGACAAGGCTGTCGCGGCGTTGGAAAACGCGGTCAAGGAAATGGATCGCCGTTTCAAATTATTCCAGAGCAAAAGCGTGCGCAATATTGAAATGTACAACCAGGTCGTCGAAGGCAAACCCGAAGAGGAGAAACTGCCGTTCCTCATCGTGATCGTGGACGAACTCGCCGACTTGATGATGGTGTCGCCCGACCAGGTCGAGCACACGATCACGCGCCTCGCGCAAATGGCGCGCGCGACCGGCATTCACTTGATTCTCGCCACGCAACGACCTTCGGTGGATGTCGTGACCGGTCTCATCAAAGCGAACTTTCCCTCGCGCATTTCGTTCGCCGTCACGAGTCAGATTGATTCGCGCGTCGTGCTCGACACACCCGGCGCGGAAAAATTACTCGGTCGCGGCGACATGTTGTACATGGCAAGCGATTCATCGAAACTCGTGCGCTTGCAAGGTTGTTTCGTGTCCGACCGCGAACTGGAAAAACTCGTCGCGTTCTGGAAAGATTTTGAACCGCCGCCGCTCGTCAAACCGACCGCAAACGCCGGGCAAGATTACGCGCAGGTCACGTTGTGGGGCGAGGTTGCGCCCAAACCCAAAACCGGTTCGGGTGATGATGATCTGTTGCCGCAAGCGATGCAGGTTCTGCAACAAAATAATCGCGCATCCATTTCGCTTCTGCAACGCAAACTGCGGATTGGTTACTCGCGCGCCGCGCGCTTGATGGAACTGCTCGAAGAAAAAGGCGTGGTTGGACCGGACGAAGGACCGACCAAGGGTCGCAGTGTGCGCACACCTGATGCGAACAGCATCACACCGCCACGCGCATCCGATCCCAACATTTTGCCGCCGCGCGTACAACGCAACAAAATGACCGGGCGTGAATTTGAAGAGGACGACTCGTTCGACGATTTTACCGAAGCAGACTGGGATGAATTGGACAAGGGTTAACTCCCCGCTTTTTCGGTTTTGTGCATTTTCTAAAATTGTGATATAGTTTTTCCCGCGACTGAAAACGGTTGCATCTGATTTCCTATGCCGCAGAGAAGCGGAACGCCGAAGCACTGGCACGACTCGGTGTCCGAGAAAAACTCTGCGGTTCAATTTTTTAATTCCCCAAAGGAGCTGTATTAATGAAAACCCGCGTCTTGGTTTGGTTGACGCTTGCGTTGCTCGCGTTGGTCGCGGTGGCGTGCGGCTCGCCGACAGCCACGCCCACTCCGTTTCCTTCGCCGACCGCACTACCGACATTCGCGCCAACTGCAACAGCATTGCCGCCCACCATCACCCCCACGCCCACCCCAACCGCCGTGCCTCTGGCGTTGAGCGTACTTAAAAATGCGGAATACCCCAGCGAGTACGCCGCGAGCAAAAAAGCAAAACTAGTGGACGGCGCGTTTGAAGAAAAGCAAGCCAAGACGAACGCCAAGACCACGTTGAAAATGCTCGACGTGTTCGCGACCGGCGATTTGAACGGCGATGGCGTTCCCGATGCGGCAGTCATCATCGCGGCAAACACCGGCGGCTCGGGCGTGTTCCACGATTTGTACGTCGTACTCAATGATCGCGGCGTCGCCAAACCAGTCGCGGCATTCCCGCTGGGTGATCGCGTGCAAATCAAAGCCGCGTCCGTTCAGGGAAGTGAAGTCGCGCTCGATATGATCGTGCACGGAGCAAAAGACCCGCTGTGTTGTCCAACCGTCGCGGCGATGCGCAGTTATCGTTTGCAGGGCGAACAAATTATTTCGACGACACCGGTCACACCCACGCCGGTCGCGGCGGCAACGCCGACACGCGGCGCGGTGACCACCTCGGTTGCACGCGCAACGGTAACGGCGACGCGCGCGCCCGCGCCAAAAGGGTTCATCCTGTTTCAATACAACGACAAGGGCGTAGATCGTGTTTCGACGATTGAGGTCGCCACAAAATCAGTCCGCCCATTTTACGATGTCGGTCCCACGCTCGACATTGTCGAAAGCACGAACGCGGCAATGATGGCGTGGTCGCCGGACAATAGCAAGATTGCATACATCGCCACGCGCGGCTTGGGTGCAAGTAATTCATTGCAAATTTACGACACAAAGCTTAACAAGTCGGATGGCAGATATTCCGCAGATGCTGGCGGTGGATTATCAAGCCCGGCGTGGTCGCCGGATGGAACCAAGGTCGCTTTCATTCGTCTCGCCGCCGACAAGCGCGGCTGGAACGTGATGATGGTGAATGCCGATGGCACGCCGTGTGTTGACAAACAACAATGGTGCGATGTCAAAAACAATTCTCTGGGCGAACAATTTCGCGGTGGCTTGGCATGGTCGTCGAAAGGTCAGCTCGCGATGGGCTTGGTCACGACCGGCGAAAACAATATTTATGTGTTCAACAGCGATGGCGGCGGTTATCGCAACATCACCAACAATCCCGCCGACAATGCCACGCCGGCATTTAGTCCCGATGGCAAACTGATCGCCTTTACATCCAAACGCGATGGTCATCCGCAAATCTATGTGATGAACGCCGATGGTTCGGGCGTGCGGCGCGTCAGCCAAAGCACGGTACCGGATTTTTCGCCGACCTGGTCACCGGATGGCAATTGGATTGCGTTCGCTTCGACGCGCAACAGCGCGACCAACATTTTCATGATGGACTTGCGCGGCGGCAACGTGACTCAGTTGACGACCAGCACCGGACATCATCCTGTATGGTCACGTTAAAGTTTGGACGATTTTGTGATTTCAACAATTTTGGTATAATGCGGTTCGCATTTGTGAATGGAAAGGATGGATGATGAACACACGTTTCATTTTGACGACTCTTGCTCTCGTGGCGGTTGTTTGGCTAGCCACCGCTTGCGGTGCACCACCGACCCCAACGCCGATTCCTTCGCCGACCCTCGCGCCTTCGGCAACGCCTCTGCCGCCAACGGCTACCCGTGTCGTGCCAACCGCGACGGCAACACGCGCAGTAACGGCAACACCCGCGCCGCCAACGGCGACCTCGCTTCCGCCGACCCGCACGCCGGCGCCGACCTCGGCGGCACCGGCCGCAACCGCGGTGCCCACCGCGCGTCCGGTCTCGCCACCAACCGGCACGATTGTGTTCCATCAAAAAGTAGATAATGTGGATCGCTTGTTCCACGTCAACCCGAACAGCGGCGCGGTCACACCCTACCTGGATTCGGGCTTGGGCATGGACCTGACGATGGATAATTTCGGCACGAACGCGCACATGGGCGAGTTCTCGACCGGCAATGCGTTCTTTGCCTATGTCTTTGCGGCGCAACCCGGCGCGATCAATGTGCTACGTTTGCGCGATCAAGCCGGCAATTCGCGCGACATTACTTCGGACATTGGCTTGTCCAGCCCGACCTGGTCGCCGGATTTCAAACGTCTCGCCGTGATTCGTCAAGCGACGAATGGTTGGTTCATCAGCATGATTGACCAAGACGGCAAGAATCGCGAAGACGTGCCGACTCCGCCGGAACTTGCGGGCGCGCAATATCGCGGCGGCTTGTCCTGGTCGAAAAATAATTTGCTCGTCTTTGCCGCGAACACGAGCGGCGCGAGTGACGTTTACACCAACTATCCTGACGGCAAACAATTACGCCGCCTCACCGATCATCCCGCCGACGATTCAACGCCCGTGTTTAGCCCTGACGGCAAGTTGATCGCGTTCACATCGAGCCGCGATGGTCGCCAACAAGTGTACGTGATGAATGCCGATGGTAGTGGCTTGCGACGCATTCGCCCCAGCACCAGCAACGATTTTTCGCCGACCTGGTCGCCGGATGGCAACTGGCTCGCGTTTGCCTCGAACAATAATTCGGGCACGAGCATTTTCATCATGGACATTAACGGCGCGAATGTGCGTCAGCTCACCGGGGGCGACCACCCGGTGTGGACTCGCTAAAAAAAGGGCAGGTCATTGAGACCTGCCC
>CAZPIR010000135.1:0-5686 GCA_964586085.1 uncultured Anaerolineaceae bacterium
CCATGCAACAATTGTTGTGGCACATTCAGTACTTGCAAGACCCCGACACCGGCGTTTTGTTTCACGGTTATTTTTGCGCGGACAAGCATCACAAATCGGGCGCGCGTTGGACGCGTGGCAATGCGTGGATCGCCATTGGCAC
Organism: uncultured Anaerolineaceae bacterium; assembly: GCA_964586085.1. Taxonomy (GTDB): domain Bacteria; phylum Chloroflexota; class Anaerolineae; order UBA4142; family UBA4142; genus JACRBM01. Next base: position 143 of record CAZPIR010000135.1, read on the forward strand.
GCCGCTCATCCTCGCCGAAATCGGCGACATGACCGCCATCCCCGCCGAACTCACGCAACGCTATCAACACCTCATCGCGGGTTTGCAAAAATTCCAAGCGAGCAACGGCTTGTGGCACACGGTCATGGATCGTCCCACATTCTATCAAGAAACGTCCGGCAGTTCTGGAATTGCGTGCGGAGTTTTGAAAGCCATTCATCAAGGCATCCTGGATTCAGTGTACCTGCCGATGGTCGAGCGCGCCATGCGTGGCGTTTTGCAAATGATTGACGCGGAGGGTGTCGTCACAAGTGTTTCGGGCGGCACCCCCATCATGGACGCGATTGACGATTACAACCAACTCTCGCGTTATCCGACATTGTACGGTCAAGGGCTGACCTTGATGTTGCTCGCCGAGTATCTACAATCGAAATAAAACGGAGGATGCAAAATGCGCCGCGTTGGATTTCTGCTTCAAGTTCGTCGCGATAAACTTGCCGAGTACAAGGAACATCACAAACGCGTATGGCAAGAAATGCTCGACGCGTTGAGCCGCACCGGTTGGCACAACTATTCCTTGTTTCTGCGTGACGATGGCTTGTTGTTCGGTTATTTTGAAACGCCGGACAGTTTCCAAGCCGCACTCGACGGCATGAGCAAGCAAGCCATCAACCAAAAGTGGCAAGATTTCATGACGCCGTATTTTGAAAATCTCGGCGGCGCGCACGCGGACGAAAGCATGTTAGAGCTGGAAGAAATTTTCCATCTCGACTAGCCACATTTGTTTTATCATTCCGAGCAAAGCGCGGAATCGCCATTTTAATCCCGAAATCAACGAGGTGTAACCATGCCTGATTATCAACCCAAACCCGAACACAAATTTACTTTCGGTTTGTGGACCGTCGGCAATCCCGGCGGCGATGCGTTCGGCTCTGCCGTGCGTCGCAAACTTTCGCCGGTCGAAATCGTCAACGTGCTCGCCGAGGTCGGCGCGTACGGCGTCAACTTGCATGACAACGACCTGGTTCCGATTGACGCATCACCCGCCGAACGCGATCGCATCGTCGCCGAATTCAAGCAAGCTCTGCAAGCAACCGGCATCGTCGTACCGATGGCGACGACCAATCTGTTCGGCGATCCCGTGTTCAAAGACGGCGCGTTCACCGCGAACGATCCCAAGGTGCGCGCATTCGCTCTGCAAAAAACCATGCGCGCGATTGATCTCGGCGTCGAACTCGGCGCTCAAGTGTACGTGTTCTGGGGCGGACGCGAAGGCGTCGAAAGCGATGCGAGCAAAGACCCGCTCGATGCGGGCAAACGTTTTCGCGAAGCGTTGAATTTTCTCTGCGAGTACGCGCGCGACCAAAAGTACGCTTTGAAATTCGCGCTCGAAGCGAAACCGAACGAACCGCGCGGCGACATTTATCTGCCCACGACCGGCGCGATGCTGGGATTCATCGCCACGCTCGCTCATCCGGAAATGGTCGGCGTGAATCCGGAAATGGCGCACGAACAAATGGCGGGGTTGAACTTTATGCACGCCGTCGCCCAAGCGTGGGATGCCGGAAAATTATTCCACATTGATTTGAACGATCAAAATTTCTGCCGCTACGATCAAGATTTCCGGTTCGGCTCGCACAACTGGAAACAGAGTTTCTTTCTCGTGAAATTCCTCGAAGATGTCGGCGATGCCGGCTCGCGCCATTTCGACGCGCACGCGTATGGCACCGAGGACGTCAACGGCGTCAAGGATTTTGCGCGCGGCTGTATGCGCACGTATCTCATCTTGAAAGACAAAGCCGCGCGTTACAACGCCGATGCCGAAATCCAAGGATTGTTGAAAGAAATCAATGCCGATGATTCGACGATGGCGAAATTTTTTGGCGCGTACTCGCGCGACAAGGCGAACGCGCTCAAAGCACACACGTTCGACCGCGTCGCGTTGGGCAATCGCGGCATGCAGTACGAGCGCCTCGACCAACTCGTGTTCGATCTATTGATGGGCGCGCGATAATTTGGGGACGTGGACAAACGCGGATTTTTTCTTATCTGCGTTCGTCCGCGTCCAATTTATTTTGGAGAACCACATGCCAGACAGTCCGCCAATTTACAAAAACGCCGCGCATTCGATTGCCGAACGCGTCCAAGATTTACTCGCGCGCATGACACTCGATGAAAAGATGGCGCAACTTGGATCATACTGGGTGTACGAAATCCAAAACGATCAAGGGCTGGACAAAAGCAAAGCATCGTCCTTGATCGGTCAAGGCATCGGACAGATCACGCGCGTCGGCGGCGGCAGTACCCTCGCGCCCGTCGAGAGCGCCAAAATGTCGAACGCGATTCAAGCGTATCTCGTGCAACACACACGCCTCGGCATTCCCGCGATTGTGCACGAGGAATGTTGCAGTGGCTACATGGCGCTCGGCGCAACGTGCTTTCCGCAAATCGTCGGACTCGCGAGCACCTGGATGCCGGAACTCGCCGAGCAAATGACGAACGTGATTCGCCAGCAAATGCGCGCCGTCGGCGCACATCAAGGTCTTGCGCCGGTGTTGGACATTGCGCGCGATCCGCGTTGGGGTCGCGTCGAAGAAACGTTTGGCGAAGACCCAATCCTCGCTTCACAGATGGGCATCGCGTACGTGCGCGGTTTGCAAGGCGCGAATCTGCGCGAGGGCGTGATGGCGACGGGCAAACATTTCCTGGGCCACGGCATTTCGGAAGCGGGGATGAACTGCACGCCCGTTCACATCGGTCCGCGCGAATTGCGCGATGTGATCCTGATGCCGTTCCAAGCCGTCGTGCAACAAGCGCACCTCGCTTCGATGATGAACGCGTACTCGGAACTCGACAGCGTCGTCGTCGCCGCGTCGCGCGCGATCATGACCGACCTCTTGCGCGGCGAGATCGGATTCGATGGTCTCGTCGTGTCCGATTATCGCGCCGTCTCGATGTTGTGGGATTATCATCGCGTCGCGATTGACGAAGCGCAAGCCGCGCATCTCGCGTTGAACGCCGGCATTGATGTCGAACTGCCACAAACGAAGTGCTACGGCGCGCCGTTGATGCAAGCCGTCAAGTCAGGACTCGTAGCCCAGGAATTGATTGACCCCTCCGTCGAACGCATCCTGCGTAAAAAATTCGAGCTGGGTCTGTTTGAAAATCCGTACGTGAATATTGACCAGGTTTTGCAAGTATACGAAACCCCCGCGCAACGCCAACTGGCACGCAAGATCGCCGAGCAAAGCATCGTGCTGTTAAAGAACGAAAATAATTTATTGCCGCTGAACAAAAATCTAAAGAGCATTGCGATCATCGGACCGAACGCGAACGACGCGCGCCATTTGTTCGCGGACTATTCGCATCCGGAGCACGTCGAAACGTTGTTGGAACGCGAACCGCAACTCGCCACCTTGCTCAAATGCGATCCGAAATCGAACGGCATCGTCCCAGGTTCGGTCGAAACGCAAACCGTGCTCGATGCGATTCGCGCGCACGTCTCGCCGCAAACGCGCGTGCTCTTTGCGCAAGGTTGCGCGATCAACGACGCGGACAAATCCGGGTTCGACGAAGCGATCCAGGTCGCGAGCCAAGCCGATGTCGTCGTCCTCGTCGTCGGCGACAAGTCCGGCTTGACGCTCGATTGCACGTGCGGCGAAGCACGCGACCGCGCCGACCTGGGTTTGCCCGGCGTGCAAGAAGAATTGGTCGAGCGCATCGCGGCGATTGGCAAGCCGACGATTGCCGTGCTCGTCAACGGTCGCCCGCTCTCGATCACGTGGATCGCCGAAAATATTCCGGCAATTGTCGAGGCGTGGTTGCCCGGCGAAGAGGGCGGCGTCGCGATTGCGGAAGCGTTGTTCGGCGATGTGAATCCGGGCGGCAAGTTGACGATGACCTGGCCTCGCGCCGTCGGGCAGGTTCCGATTTTCTACAATCATAAATCGTCCGGCGGACGTTCGCAGTGGCACGGCGATTACGTTTCGCTCTCGGTCACCCCGCTCTTTCCATTCGGTTACGGCTTGAGTTACACGCAATTCGAGTACGCGAATTTGCAAATCAACGCGAACGAAGCACGCGCGACGATCAGCGCCGAAATCAAAAACATGGGCGCACGTGTGGGCGATGAGGTTGTGCAGTTGTACGTGCGTGATGAGGTCGCATCTGTGCCACGCCCGGTCAAAGAGTTGAAGGGCTTTGAGCGCATTCACCTCGCGCCCGGCGAAACGCGCATTGTCACTTTCGATTTGCCGATTGACGCGCTGGCGTTTTACGACGAAGCGATCCAACTCGTCGTCGAACCGGGGACGATTCAGGTGATGCTCGGCAGTTCGTCGCAGGACATTCGCTTGCGCGGCACGTTTGAAATCCTGGGACAGAAACGCATTGTGTCGCAACGAGTTTTCGGATGCTAAAAACAGACACCCGCTTGCAAGCGGGTGTCTGTTTTTTATGCGACTGGTTTTAATCTGAGCGTCACAATTTCAAATGGCTTGATGAACACGCTCACTTGATTTTGATTGACCGGCAATTCGGTTTGCTCGTCCTCGATCAAATTCACGTGCCACGCTTGTGCGAGATTGTAACTCGTGGTCAACGTTACTGTTCCACGCTGGCGTTGCGTTTCGTACATCCGCACGATGATGCCATCGTCATCTTCCGCACGTTTGATCGTTTCGATGACCACGTTTGCACGATCCACGACGACGAACGAATGCAGTTGAGACAGCCCAGGATTGTGTGTTGGCGATGCGAACGCGATCAGCGGATCGTTCAACGCGTACGCGGCGGCGATGGTCGTTTCATTCCAACGTCCCGCGTGCGGCAATAAACTGTACGCAAAACGATGTTCGCCCTGATCGGCGTTGGGGTCAGGCGTTATCGTGCCGCGCAACAAACTCAGGCGCATCACGTTGTCGCGAATGTCGTGCCCATACTTGCAATCGTTGAGCAGACTTGCGCCGTAACCACCTTCGCTCAAATCTACCCATTTGTGCGCGCATGTTTCAAACCGCGCCCAATCCCAGCTTGTGTTACGATGCGTCGGTCGCTCGACATTGCCCCACTGAATTTCGTACGTTGCCGTCGGTGACAACACATCCGCCGGAAACGCGACCTTGAGCAGAATGTGTCGCTCGCGCCAATCCATGGTCGTGTCGAAATCGAGACGCGCGCTGTTGTTCGCAAGCGCGATGCGTTGCGTGTACTCGCTATTCAAAATGCGTCGCCGAATTTCAATCGTCGCACGCAACGGTCCGTTTTCGACAACCTGGACTGACGTAGCCGGGTCACTCAGCCACATCTTGTCGTCGTAAAAAATATCCACGTCCCACGCTTCCCATTTGAGCGGGCGATCTTCGAATGCCTGGAATTGATTGGCGATGGTGTTTGGCGGCAAGACCTCGCGCCGATTCATCTTATCGAAAATGCGCGTGATGTCGCCGGAAGCATTCAGCTCAACGCTTAGAAAATTATTTTCGAGTAACCTGGGTGTGGCTGCCACCGGGTTGGCGATTGTTACTGCATCGTCGTGCTCGCTCACGTTGAGCGCGGTCACGCTGT
>CAZPIR010000135.1:5696-8858 GCA_964586085.1 uncultured Anaerolineaceae bacterium
AGGAAATTATTTTCGAGCAACCTGGGTGTGGCAGTCATTGAGTTTACGATTGGCATCACATCGTGCTCGCTTACATTCAGCGCGGTCACGCTGTACGGCGGTAGTTCGCCCGCATCAATCAACACGCCTTCGCGCACAACCTGGGTCAGTACGGGCGTGCCATCCGGCGAAGCGAGCGCACCTTCTCCACCGCGCCACAACGCAAAATCGCGTCGCGCAAAACTCGTCGGATTGACGATCAACACGTCGCCGCCAACGCGCTGTGCAATCGCTTGCAATGCGTTGTCACGCGCTTGCTCGCCCAACGCGCGAATCTCGCCGTACTGTTTCTGCGATTCGGCATACACCTCGCCGACACTACTGCCGGGAATTACATCGTGAAATTGATTGAGGCACACCAACTCCCAGGCGTGATTCAACTCGGCGCGCGGGTACGCAAAACCCGGGTCGAGCGTGGTCGCGAGTGTCGCGACAAACTCGGCATCGTGAAGCAAAAATTCGCTCTGCCGATTGGCGCGCTTGTTGCGACTTTGCGTCGTGTACGTGCCGCGATGCAATTCAAAGTACAGTTCGCCGTTCCACACCGGCAAGTTGTCGCCGGAATTTTTTTCGAGCGCGCGGAAAAATTCCTTGACCGTGCCGGTGCGCGTTTGCACCAATCCTGGGAACGCTTTCATCTCGCGCAAATTTTCGAGCATCTCGCGCGTGGGACCACCGCCGCCATCGCCGTACCCGTACGCCATCAACAATTCTTGCTGGGATTCTTTTTGCTGGAAATTTTTCCACGTGCCCATCACTTGCCCTGGCGTCGCTTCGGCGTTGTAGGTACTGCCGTACAACTTGTCCACCGGCGGCGTCGTGCTGAAATGCGTGAGCACGCGCGTGCCATCCAAACCCTGCCACCAAAAACTATCGTACGGAATGCGATTGTATTGATTCCAACTCAACTTGATGGTGAAAAAATAATCCAGCCCGGCTTGCTTGATCAGTTGCGGCAAATTCCACGCATACCCAAACACATCGGGCAACCACAACACCGGCGATTCGGCGTGCGCGCCGAAATGTTGGCGAAAAAAATTACGTCCCAACAAAAATTGCCGCGCGAGCGATTCCGCGCCGGTCAAATTGCAATCGGCTTCGACCCACATGCCGCCGAGCGTTTCCCAGCGTCCCTCGGCGACGCGTTGTTTAATCGCGTCGAACAATTCGGGATCATCCTGGCGCGTAAAATCGTACAACTGCGGCTGACTCTGCGTGAAATAAAATTCCGGAAAACGTTCCATCAAGTGAATGACGTTGTGAAACGTGCGCCCAGCTTTGCGGCGCGTTTGCCCCAGCGTCCACAACCACGCCACGTCAATGTGCGCGTGTCCCGCGCCGACCAGACTCACGTTGAGCGGACGGCCGGACACGGCGATGCCCTCGCACAAAATTTGGTGCGCGAGGGGCACGCTCGCATAAAATTTTTCGTCCCAGGGTTCGCGCGTGTCCAATACCTTGAACGCTTCATCGAGTGCGTTGAGCAATAAGCCGCGTGCCGGTTCATCGGCATCGAGAGCGTTGACGGTACCGAGTGCGACGCGCGCGGTCGCAATAAAGTCGCGCGTCGCTTGCTCAATCGTGACAACAAAACAAGGTCGCATAAAAAGTTGCGTGCCGCGCTCATCGTCGGTCGCGATGCCGCGTCCTGTCCAACCATGCAACGCAAGCACGTGTGCTTGTCCATCACACCAGTTTGGCTCAAGCAAAATTTCTTGATGAAACCGGTCGCACGAGGTGAACGGCATTCCGTCAATGTACGCGAGCGATTCAGGATGACCGAAATCATTCGCATCGCCGAACGGGAGATACAACGCTATCGGCGCATCGCGCCATTCGCGCGGAACCTGGAAACGCGTGCGCAAAACAAAATCGGTGCGCCATTCGCCCCAGTACGATTGCGGCGCAATCGTGTCCCAGATTTCGTCGTTCACGTCCACGCCGACCGGCGGGTTGTCGAGTGGGCTAGACAAACGCCGATAACGAAACGGCGCAATGGGCGCGCGTTGTTTATAGACGAGCGGCTCGATTAGGGCGAGTCGTCGCGCAATTTTGTCTGCCGTCCAACGAATGCGATGCATTAAAAATCCTCCGGGTTCAAATTGACGCTCTGTTTTATTTGTGCTAATTTCGCCGTGCAAACAATGGCATTATATCAGATTATTTTTTGTTGAGGTAAAACACCATGGCTCACCAACTCGCCGCGCTGTTTTTTGATCTGGGCGACACAATCATGATGGAGGAAACCGAAGTCAAGGATGAGATGCTCACGACGCAACGCGCCGACCTGATTCCGGGGATGGCACAGGCGTTGCGCGATTTGAGAGCGCAAGGGCATCGCCTGGCGATTGTTGCCGATGCGCGACCGGGCACGCCGGTCAATGTGTTGCGGCAACACGGCTTGCTCGACCTGTTCGATTTTCTCGCGGTCTCGGAATCGGTGGGGTGCGAGAAACCTGATCCCAGGATTTTTTGCGCCGCGTTCGAGGCGTTGAACATTGCACCGAATGATTACGCGCGCACGATGATGGTCGGCAACAACCTGGAGCGCGACATCGTCGGCGCGAATCGCCTGGGCATGATTTCGATTTTTTATCACTGGAACGAGCGTCGCCGCACGCAACCGCTGACCGCTGAGGAACAACCGCGTCACACGATCAAAAATCCGGGCGAACTACTTGCGGTCATCGCAGAACTGGATCGGTGAACATGATGGCGATTCAAGCAATTTGGTTTGACATGCACGGCGTCATCGTCCACGAAACCGATCACACCAAGCGACGCGCGTGGGAAAAACGATTGGGTCTCGCCGAGAATGAATTGGCGCGGATTGTATTTGGCGTGCCGGCATCCTCGCTCGCCGCATCGGGGCAGGTTCTCGAATCCCAGGTCTGGGAACAGGTCGGCGCAAAACTGGGTTTGGACGCAACACAATTGCTCGAACTGCAAAGCGATTTTTGGGCGAGCGAGCAACTCGACCCAGCGATGGTCGAGTTTATCCAGAGTTTGCGTCCGCGTTACAAGGTTGGTATTCTCAGCAACGCGTGGTCGGACATGCGCAAATTTCACAACGCGAAATTCAAACTTGATACCTGGGTTGACGTGGCGATTTATTCTGCCGAA
>CAZPIR010000136.1:0-6858 GCA_964586085.1 uncultured Anaerolineaceae bacterium
GTCGCGAAACGCCCGCCATCGAGCTGTACCATCGGGCGCAATTCCGGCGGAATGACCGGCAGGACGGTGAGAATCATCCACTCGGGACGATTGTTTGCGCGGCGCAGAGATTCGACGATGCGAAGTTGCTTGATCGCTTTTTTGCGGAGTTGTTTCGAGCGCGTGGCGCGAATGATGTGGCGCAAATCGCGCGCCATCACTTCGAGGTTCATCCGCTTGAGAATATCATAGACCGCTTCCGCGCCCATCGCGGCTTGGAACACATTGCCCCAGTGGTCGGCAAGTTCGTGGTAACGCACCTCGGACAAGAATTCGCGCTCGGCTAGACTTTTTAGCTCGTCAATCCTGGGTTCCATCGCCTGTTCAAGCGCGACAACTTTTTCATCGCGTTGCTGTTTGATTTCGCCCAGCTGTTCTTCGAGCGCGTGTTTCTTTTGATCGCGCTCGGCTTGGAACAACATTTTTTTGTCTTTTTGTTTCGCGCGAATATCTTTTTCGATTTCGGCGAGCCGCGCTTGAATCAGTTCGCGCAATTTTTTGCGATGCTTGGGCGCGATCTCTTCGCCCTCGGCAACAATCACTTCGCCGGTCGGCTCGAACACAACGGCTTTGCGCACTTCGCGTCCCGCGTCTTCGAGCCGGCGTTCGAGTGTTTTGCCGGCGCTGACAATCTCATCGGTCGCGGCGTTGAGTTGCTCTTCGAGTTTTGCAATCGCGGCATCGGTGCGTTTGCCCAATTTTTCCAGGTCGCCTTCGTAATCGAGTTCGAGGCGATCCAATTTGTCTTGCGCAATTTTGCGTTCGCGTTCAATTTTGGTCGCGAGTTCTTCTTCAAGGCGATGCAATGCGCGGTCACGCGCGGCTTCGTCCACGTGCGTGATCATGTATTGTGCGAAATACAACACGCGGTCGAGGTTGCGGCGCGTGACATCGAGGAGCAGACCGACATACGAAGGGACCCGACGCGTGTACCACACGTGCGCAACCGGCGCGGCGAGTTCGATGTGTCCCATGCGTTCGCGGCGCACGCGCGCGAGCGTAACCTCGACGCCGCATTTTTCACAAGTGATGCCGCGATTGCGAATCTTTTTGTATTTGCCGCACGCGCATTCCCAATCACGCGTTGGTCCAAAAATGCGCTCGTCAAACAAGCCGTCGCGTTCCGGGCGCAGGCGGCGATAATTGATTGTTTCGGGTTTGAGGACTTCGCCATACGACCACGCGCGAATTTGTTCGGGCGAGGCAAGACTAACGCGAACGGCGCTCAGGTCTCTGATTTCCATGCACCCTCCGGGTGGGACGGAACGATGGAGCAAGTGGTGGGGGTTGGCAGATGGCAAGTCAGTGAGGAATCTAGGATTTGCCGTCTGTGGATCGAATTATACGCAGGCAAAATGTGGTGTCAAGCGGGGTTTCATAAGATGAAAACAATGGATAGTGTATCGTGGGTAGAAATGTGCCTGGCAAGGTCACATTTCATTTTTCGTTGCAGAAGCACGCAGAATTCCACAGAAAAGGAATTGTTCCGTATTTTTCTGTGTGTTTCTGCGGCGAATCTGACGTTGCCGAATTCGTAGATTGAACATTAACCGCTAATCACGATCCACTGCCACTTGCTCCGCTAATGCAATTGCGCCCCAGAGTGGTGCGTCGTCGCCGAGCGCGGCGGGCACGAGGTCGGCGCGAATTTGCGGGAGCGTGTTTTGGCGGGCAGATTCGCGCACAATTTGCCACCATCGGTCGCAGGATTTCGTCACGCCCCCGCCGATGACGACACGTGCGGGGTTGATGAGCGTGATTGCCGTGCCGATGCCGAAACCGAGCGCGTGTGCGGCGGAATCCATCACTTGGCGCGCAAGTGGGTCGCCGTCATTCGCCGCGCGCGCAACCCGTTCGCCGGTCACCGCGTTCGCATCGTCGCCGACGAGTGCGCGTAAAACAGCACCTGCGTTTGGTTGAGCGAGCAAACGCGCGCACGCGTCCCGCGCAATTGCCGGACCACACGCCATCACTTCGACGCAACCGTGGCGACCGCACACGCATTCGGGTCCGTGCGGGTCGCAAAGCGTGTGACCGATTTCGCCTGCCATCGCATCTGCGCCGCTCCAAATTTTTCCGTCGAGCACCCAGCCGCCGCCAACGCCGGTGCTGACCGTGACGTACAACAGCGACGCGCAACCTTGTCCCGCGCCAAAAGTGTACTCGCCGAGCGCGCCAACATTCGCGTCGTTGTCTACGCTTGCCGGCGCACCGAGCGCGTCTTGCAATTGTTCGCGTAGAGGCGTGTCGTGCCAACCTGGGATGTGATGCGAAAGAATCACGCGACCGAGTTTGGCGTTGACCGGTCCGCCGAAACTCACGCCGATTGCGGCAGGCGTTTGCCCGGCGAGCAATCGGCGTGCCATTGCGAGCATCGTCGCGCGGTCGTACGCGCCATCCTGGTTTGCCGGCGATAGGACTCGTTCGAGTGCGAGCCAGGATCGTTCACCGCGTCGCGCAAGCGCGGCAGATAATTTCGTGCCGCCGTAATCGAGTGCGAGAAAAAGTTGGTTGGTCATCCGAGCGACTGTTTACTGATGTGGGTCGTGTTGCAATTTGAGCATCTCGCAAATTGCGTGTGTAATGGCGAGGTGCAGGTCTTCGACGTGTCCGAATGAATCGGAGGGCACGTTGACGTGAAACTCGGAACGGTCTTTTAACTTGCCGCCGGCATTGCCGGTCAACGCGACGGTTGCGAGACCTAGCTTGTCGGCGGTTTCCATCGCACGCACCACATTCGGCGAGTTGCCGCTGACGCTGATGCCGAACGCAATGTCGCCGGGTTGCGCGTGTGTGATGAGCGGTTCGGCGAACACGGTATCGTACCCATTGTCGTTCGCGTACGCGGTGAGCGTGGTAAACGCATCGTTGAGCGCGATGACTTTGAAGCGCGGCAGGTCGGGCTTGACGGTGCCCTTGCCCAGGTCGCACGCAAAGTGCGAAGCGGTGGATGCGCTCCCGCCATTGCCAAACACGAAAATCCGTTGATTGTTGAGCCGAGCTTGAATCAGTCGGCTCACAATTTTATCCACGTCCGCGAACGCGATTTGTTTGATGAGCTGGGTCTCAATGTCGAAATAGTCTTGAATGGATTTCATCGTCACCTCCAGCGGCATTATAGCACAAACGCGCTGTAAAAAAATGCCGCGAGAAATTTCTCGCGGCGTTTGGGGTTCATTTAATTTGAATCGGCGCGGCGGCTGGGGTGGGTTCGCGTCCACGAATCGGTTGGTCGGACGATACGCCGCTCGACGAGGCGGGCGCGCGCCCGGTTTGTTTCTCGACCCACTTGGACAACGTGTCCTGATATTTTCGCATCATGTCCGCGTCCTTGATCATCTGCGCTTCGTTCGTCAACTTGGCGACGTAACGCAAATCCTGTTCTAAACGATTGGCGAGTTGCCACGCGTCTTGATAACGTTGCGCTTTGTAGAGCCGGTCAATTTCTTTCAACCCTTCGGCAGTTTTTTGAATCGTGACGTTGCGCAACACCTCGACATCGAACGTCGCATCATAGTTGTTCATGCGCGCGGCGTCTGCCATGATCGTTTGGGTCATCGTCTCGTCGCGTTGCGAGAACAGGTCGCGATAACGCAGTTCGATGGTCGCGAGGTTGCGGCGACCACTTGCGCCGGACGCGACACGCATTCGCGCAAGCACGACCTGGCTATCACCTGTGCCCATGTCGTGCATCTTGATTTGCACCGGACCCGTCGGCATTGTACCCTCGAAACCGGTGATCGCTTCGAGCGTGATGCCGCTCGCCGGACGTAACGTAATCGAAACATCGGATGCGGCTTTTTGAATCAGCCCACTCACTTGCTGGCGAAACACCTTGTCCATCTCCGCCGCCGAATCTACAAAGTGGTACGCGCCCTTACTCTGTCCGGCAAGTTGGCTCAACAACGCATCGTTAAACTCGCGTCCCAGCCCAATCGTCGAGAGATAAATGCCGCGCTCGTTATAGCGTTTCGCGTCCGCCGCAATTTGGTTCGAGTCAATCACGCCGACATTCGCAATGCCATCGGTAAGCAGAATTACGCGATTGTTGCGCCGCACGTCATAGTTGCGTTCGACTTCTTTGAATCCCAGGATCATCCCCGCGTACAAATTCGTGCTTCCGCTCGGCTCCAAGCGATTCACCGCGTTCGTGATCCAACTGCCATCGCCGACCTGACGTGCAGGCACGAGCACCTCGGCGTCGGTGCTGAACGCGACGAGCGCGACCAGGTCGTTCGCGGCGAGACTCGACAGGAACACGCGCAGGGATTGCTTAAGGTACGGCATTTTTTCCGGCGTGTCCATCGAGCCACTGCGATCAATCACAATCGCTAGGTTGAGCGGCGCGACCGTTTCGTTCTTGTCGGTCTTGGCTTGGATGCCGATTTGCAACCACGCCGTGCCACCCTCGACCGGGATTTGTTGATTGCCCATCCGCAAATCGAGACCGAGGGTCGTATTGACCGGCGCGGGAAAACTTTGTTTATAGTACGCGAGATACTCGGCGACGCGCAACTCGTCGGCGGACACGATGCCACCGGACTCGATGACACTACGACTGCGCGCTTTGGCGGCGTCGGTCGGCGCGGCACAGCCGGTGATCAACGCGACGAACAGCAAACCCAAAATGAACAACCATTTGCGAGCAACCATCTTTTCCTCCTTCGATAGAATCAATTTTTCCGAACTGCGCCCGCATTATCCCACTCGCCGTGTTGCAATTCAAGACGCAGATGTGTTACACTCGGTGCAACATCCAAAAAACCAGGATTTCTCGGCAAATGATGCAAACTTTTGGCGAACTGTTACGCGAGTACATGACTCGGATTGGGATTAGCGACGCTGAAATGGCGCGCACGCTCGGCGTCAGTCGGCAGACGATTTTTCGCTGGAAAGAGGGTTTGGTCGAAAAACCGCGTTACCGCGACGACGTGTTGAAAATTGCGACGAAACTGCGGCTTGCGCCGGACGAGCGCGACACGTTTTTGCTCTCTGCCGGGTTTGCGCCCGAAGCCAAAATCGAATCGGCGCCGGTCGAAACGAAAAGCGAACCTGCGCCGATTGTGCCGCCGATTGAAACGCCAAGTGAACCCGCACCGGTCGAAATTAAAATCGAGCCGCCGCCGAAAAAATTCAATCCGCGTGTGATTGGTGTGGCGATGTCCGCGCTCGTCACGTTGTTTGCGCTTGTCGCCGCGTTTGCGGTTTGGCAAGCGAGCGATACCGCGCCGCAAATCGTCGCCGCCCCGGGCGAGACCTTGATTGTCGTCGGCGCGTTCGACGATGCCCAGCCGTCCACGCCGGACTCGCGCCAGCGAATTTTGCCAACGGATGAACGCATCCAAGCCGCGATTGAGCGCGAAGTGTTGGCGTCGCGTTTAGAGCGTGTGCGTGTCGCCTTGTGGCGCGAGCCGATTCGTGATGCCGATGCGATCTTGCGTCGCTCGAATGCCCAGGTCGTCATTGGTGGCACGCGTACGAATGCGAATTTGAATTTGCTGATTGCATTTGCGCCAACCACGCGCGCGGACGATATGCCGCTCGATGCGCTTGTCGCCGCGCCGAGCAAATTGAATTGGCAACTCGCGGTTGCTTCGCCGGACGATGTGCAGGCATTGGCATTGCTCGTCGTGAGCCAGGTGCATATCGCGCGCGGACAGTGGGGTTTGGCGCGCGCGTCGCTCTCGCTCGCGCAATCGCGCGCGGATGCGCCGGCGTTGAATTTGCAAGCCGGGTACATCGCGCAACTCGATTCGCCGCCGGATTTGTTCGAGGCGATTCCGGCGTACACGCGTGTCATCAGTGCGACCCAGGATGTGCGTGAGGCGTACTTGAATCGCGGTGTTGCGTTCGTGCGTTTGAACGATGCGCGTTGGCAAACCGATTTTGCGCGCGCGCTTCAACTCAAATCGAACGATGCAAACACGCGGCTCGCATTATGCTGGGCGTACGCGCTCGACCAAAAACCGGACGCGGCGATGCCGTACTGCGATGCGAGTGAGCGTGCGCGTGAAGCACGCGCGGTTGCGTTGGCAGAGCAAGGAAAATTTTCTGAAGCGGCAAACGATTTACAAAGTGTGGTCGAGTGGCTCGCGCGTCAGCCGGAGAATTTACGCGCGCGATATGGTACAAGTCGAAGTGAGTGGTTGCAGATGTTGCGTGCCGGCAAAAACCCCTTCACGCCCGACGTGCTCGAAAAGTTGCGGAGAGAGTAAAAATTTTCAGGACGCGGATGAACGCGGATTGCGCGGATTATTTTTTTATCTGCGTTTGTCTGCGCTCGTCCGCGTCCCAGTTTATCTGGCGAGGGCAGTGCGAAGATCGTCGCCTTCGCGGATGAGGTACGTGGGCACGCCACTCGCCGCGAGTTCGACGGAGGCGGCACGCGCATCGTACGCGCCGCCGAATGAACCTGGGTCGGTGATGACCGCAATCACGCGCACGCCGCGCCGTTTGATTTCGCGCACTGAGCGCACCCAATCGAGTTCTGCCGAGGGTGTGATGATGACGAGCGTATCGTTGCGACTGAGCGGTGTGCCGTCGAGCAATAACACATCGCGCAAACGCGTGATGCCATCCGCGCGCAAGACCGCAAACGTTTCGAGCAAACGATTCAACTGACGCTCGCCGCGATCGGGTTGGATGACCTGGCGTTGTTGTGCGTGCGCGATAAATCCCACCGCGCGTTGATGCCGCAGAAAAAACTTTGCGATTGACGCGGCAATGGTAAAAATATATTCCTCGGTGAGCGGCGGCAGATGCAAAACGTGTTTCTCACGCATCCACAACTGGCTCAGGTCACGCGCCTCAGCTTGCTCC
>CAZPIR010000136.1:6868-8781 GCA_964586085.1 uncultured Anaerolineaceae bacterium
CACCAACGCCCCACCTGAATTTCTTTTTCGAGATCGAGAAACAGCCACACGTTCGCCGACGGATCGAGTTCAAACTCTTTGACGATCAAGCGTCCGGTCCGCGCGCTCGAACGCCAGTGAATGCGATTGAACGAATCGCCCGGCGCGTACTCGCGCGTGCCCGCAACGTTCGTCGTGACGTGATGTGTGCGATGTCGTTGCGTGTCGCCGCCCGGCAATTGTCCGAGTGGCGGTGCGAATGTCGCGAGTTCGACATTTGCCGGATACACGATAATCACGCTCGATGTTTGTGGAAGGCGTCGCTGAAATACAAACAAGCCGAACGGGTCGCCGGTGAGAATGGTGATGGGACCCAAGGCAAAGCGTCCGCGTTTGCGACAGAGCGTTCGCACGCTCCAACTCCAACGGACACCGGGACGCAGGGCGTTCAGCACGCGACTAGCGCGATGACCGGGCAAGTCGGATTCATCGCGCACCTCGATCCAGATTTTGGCGAGCCGACCGGTGTTTTGCGCGAGGAAACGTTCTTCGGCGAGCGCGCCGACGGAAGTGCGTGGTGTGATGGTTTGGCGTTGCAAACGAAACGTGAGCACGCTGTACAATGCCCACACAAAAGAAAAGACGAGGAGCAGGATGATGAGGTAAGTGAGCCGGAAAAAAATATCGCGCCCGGTTTGATACGCCAGGATGATCAGGACACCCAGGATGATCAGGATAGACCAATGGCGAACATTGAGCGCGAGCGCGCCGTTGGGTAATGGCACCCACCACGGCGCGCGCAAACGGCTCAGCCAGGCACGCAACCATTTCATTTGGTGTCGCGTCGGTCTACTGGCAAGGTGTCGTACGGATCGGGTTCGGCGTCTTCCCATTCGGGCGGCGGCGGGTCATCCATATAACGTTCGCGGTTGATGCAAATCAGCGCCAGCGCATTCCAGGGCATTTTATTTTCGACGCGCAAATAGACCCAGCCATCGAACACGCCTTCGTACCACAACAAATAGTCTGGCATAAATGGATTGTGGTTGGCCATGCCGACAAAGTGCAACTCACTGCCGTCGGGACGAATGCCGTTTGAAGTCGTCAACAAATCGGCACGATGTTTTTGATCACGGTACGCATAATTTGGTCCAAGTGTTTCGGGTGGATAGACCTTGAGCCAAAAACCGTTGACCAAGTTCGGCGATTGGTCGCTGGTGGTACCCTCGAAAAATTTGGATGCGCTATCATGGGGAATATCGGCGAGCGCGATTTGCAATTTGTGATAACGCCACGCATCTACCTTGAACCACAATGCCGAATTGGGTGCGAACGTGATCGCCGGGGTGCAATCGTTGATGTAGATCGCGCCCCAGGTCGTTGTGCCGTTGCCGCTGTTTTGAGTTGCCGGTCCGCCGAATGGATCGTCCGCAAAAGCCGGGGGCACGCAAATCAAAATTGCGCCGAGAATGAGAAACAGGGAAAGCCATTTTGCTAAACGCATGTTAGTTTCCTTCGGGTTGAGCGGGTGGTTGATTGTCCGGCGACGATGCCTCGCCCGGTTTTTGCTCGTCCGTTGATTTGGCATCCTCGGTTTTTGGTTCGGGATGAGGTTGCCGTTTATCGCCCCACACATTTACATCGCCGCGCTCTTGCAAGAAACGGTTGTATTCCAAAAACCAATCCAGGAATTGCACACGTTCTTGCCGGGCTTGTTGTTGCTCGCGGCGCGCGCGATACGCTTCGCGGCGGCGAAAAATTTCCTGGCTGGCGCGTTGTGGGTCGGTAATCGAAGTGAACACCAGTTGTCCTTGCGCGCCGCCGGTTTCAATTTTCAAATCGCCATAATTCAAAATCGCGGCGAGGAAATTGGGTTTGTTGAACGAAATGTCTTGCACGCGGTCCAGCGTTGTCTCAATCGAGCGTTGTTGAAA
>CAZPIR010000137.1:0-8761 GCA_964586085.1 uncultured Anaerolineaceae bacterium
TACGTTTTTGGTGATTCGGAGTAAAATGCACGAGCAAGGCGAATGAAATTAAATTGGGTGAGTTTTAGGTTTCAGGTTTCAGGTTGGTCGTGTTCAACTTGAAATCGAAAAACCTGAAACCTGAAATGGTGCAAACATGCAAGTTCAAATCGGCGATGCGACACTCGAACTCGTGCAGGGCGACATTACAAAAGAACAAGTGGATGCGATTGTCAACGCGGCAAACAGTTCTTTGCTGGGCGGCGGCGGCGTAGATGGCGCGATTCACCACGCGGCAGGTCCACAGTTGCTCGACGAATGTCGCGCGCTCGATGGGTGTGACACGGGCGACGCGAAAATCACGCGCGGCTATCGTTTGCCTGCCAAGCATGTGATTCACGCGGTCGGTCCAGTGTACCGCGATGGCAAGCACAACGAACCAGGTTTGCTCGCGAGCGCGTACCGCACCTCGCTCGATCTTGCATCGCAGAATCAATGTGCGTCCGTTGCCTTCCCAGCCATCGCAACCGGCATTTACGGTTATCCGATGGAAGACGCGGCGCGTATCGCGTTTCGTGTGATCATTGATTATCTCGGCGAGCACCCAGAGATCACACTCGTACATTACGTGTTGTACGATGAGCGTGCATTCCAGGTTCACGCGCGTGTGCTGGAGCAAGTGTTGTCGGAATAAAAAAAGCAACCCGTTTTCTGCAAGAAAACGGGTTGCTTTTTTCTTGAATTACTTTTTCTTCAACGCAATCGCTTTGAGTTTTGTCACATCCGGGTCGTTCGCGACCAACTCCAATTCAAGTTCGCGGCGTTGATATCCTTTTTGCCCGACAATAATCACGTACGTTTCGTTGCGCGGCAAGGGCGGGGCGGTTTGAAATTTGCCGGTCGCGTCGGCGGTTGCCGAAGCGACGATGAGTTCGTCCACATCGTCGGCTTCGTCGTAATCATCCACCGTCACACCAGGTTCGAGAAATTGAATGATCGCGCCGGCAATGCCGCGTTGTGTGTCGGCATCCACGATTTGCCCGGTCAACACGACGCCGCGCGAAGGTTGCTGGGTGGGCGGTTGTGGTTTGGTGGTCGTGTCCTGTCCAATCGCAAATTCAGTTTGCGATGAAACCTTGCCTTGCAAATACAAGCCATAACCGTACTTGCCATTGGGCAATGCTTCGCCGGCATTCGCGAGTGTGTTGCAAAAAGTGCCGCTCGCATCTTGTTTCCATTGGCGGCCGGTTTCTTCACCCGCAACCACTTTGCCGTCAATCAGCCAAATCGAACCCCAATCCATGCCATTGCGCAAACCGCTGTACGGAAACAGCGCGGCGATCTGTTTCGTGCCCGGCGGAAATGCCGACCCAGGATTGACAATCGGCGCGTCCTTGCACGCGGTTGAAAATTGCACTTTGCCGAACGTA
Organism: uncultured Anaerolineaceae bacterium; assembly: GCA_964586085.1. Classification (GTDB taxonomy): domain Bacteria; phylum Chloroflexota; class Anaerolineae; order UBA4142; family UBA4142; genus JACRBM01. Next base: position 1,410 of record CAZPIR010000137.1, read on the forward strand.
GGGTCGCCGGTATTCGTTCCGCCGGAAATGCCGGCTGTGCCCAAGCCGCCGGTGGTTGTCGAGTCGCCGAGTTGCTTGGCTTTTTTGATCAAGGGTTCAGCAATGTTGATCATCTTGAAACGATCAATCTTGCTTGCGCCCGACACGCGTCCCCAGGTCGAAATGCCAATCTGTTCGCCGTTCTCATTCATGCCCAAGCCGCCGCTGTTGCCCGGCGCAATCTCGGCGCTTGTTTTGAACGAGTCCAGGTTACCATCGTTATCTTGGTCGTCGAAACCGGAAATTTGCCCCGACAAGTACGTAATCAAATTACCGCCCACGCCGGGGTATCCCACGGTTGCCACGAAATCGCCAATCTTGACCATATCCGAATCCACGCGTTTGATCACGGTCAGGGGTAATGCGGCGGGCAATTTTTCGCTCTCGTTATACATTCGAAAAATTTTGACGATGGCGATGTCGAGTTTGGCGTCGCCGGTGATGTACTTTGCCATATAGGTTGGCACCGGCGCTTTTTTCGGATCCTTGGTCGGACCAATCACGACCCAGCCCTGCGGATGATACAGGTCGCCGTGTTTCAGCTTGAAACCGGAATCATCGGGTCCGTAAAGATTCGTATACCCCACGCAATGAAAATTGGTGAGAATATATCCGGCAGGATCCACGACTGTGCCAGAACAACCGGCGAACGCTTTGCCGTCCGGCCCCAGCGTCCAAATTTTCGTGACGGCAAGCATCGCGGTTTCGATTTGCGCCGAAGTGGGGTCTTTGGCTTGCACGGCGGGCGAGCCGAATGCTAAACTCGTCAGCAGTCCGATTGCCAGACCCAGGAATAACACGCGCAGAGTATATCGTTTCATTTTTGTTTTTCCTTTTTACGGCACACGCCAGGTGGCGAGAATGCGTTCGCGCCAATCGTTCAGCGCATCGAACTCGGTGTGTTCGGCGGCAAAGGTCAAGACACTGAATTGCTCGCCGCTTACAAGCAGGACATCGGTCGCGCGCATGAGCGCCGGCATCGTGCCAGCCGCCGCGCCTTGCGGCGAGTCGAGCACAAAAGCGTAATCCAGTCGCACCGCATCGCGTCCTTGCCATTTCATCTCGCTCATTTCGAGCAAACGATACGCGCTCAATTCTTTGCCGTGCGTCAGCGACCAATTCATCGCCGCATCGGACAGTGTGCCGTTTGCCGGCAACAATTCCGCGCGCGCAATTTGGCGAACACTCACCCGCGCACCGAACGCGCCGCCGTGCGCGCGATCCATCGCCGCGAATAACGTGCCGTCCTCATTCGCGCGCGACCAACTTGCCGGATAACTGATGCTGACCTGGTTGATCGTTACCGTGCGAACCTGGTCGAGCACACTGCCGCGCACCAACCACGCCGCCATCAAGCCTACGATCACGACCAGCCACACGATCCATTCCGGCTCTTCGGCTAACGCGGTGTGCGCGTTGACCACCTGGGGCGTGTGATTGGAGCGGCTCATCAAACGGAACAGGATGAAAAAGGTTGCGCCCGCGATGACCGTGCCGGCGAGTAAACCGTACCAGGGATTGATGTTCAGGTCGCCGCCGAGAAAGGGAACTTGATGCAGAACCAGGTCGACGATGCCGTTGAGCATGACCGCGATAATCAATCCGAGGGGCAACCAACCCGCGCCCATCTTTTCGAATTTGCCGCGCCCGAGAAAATAACCGGACACACCGCCGAGACTCGCGAGCGAAAGTGCTTCGACCGCAATCGTGATTGCGCCCACACCCAGGTCAACGCCGCCATTGTTCACGACGTACTGGATGTTTTGCATCGTCGCGTAACCTAGACCCGCCGCCGCGCCGTAGATGATGCCGTCAATGCGTTGATCGAATTCGCTCGAATAAAAAACGGTGTAACGCACCGCGGCGTACAACAAAAACTGGGTAATCAAACCGCCAACCAAAATCGAGCCAGCCAGCGCGATCCAGATATTTGCGCCGAGCCAATCTTGCAGTTGGAAAATTTCGCGCGTGAGTGGCTGACCAATCGCTTGATAGAGGAGTGCGCCCAAAATAAAAATGCCAATCACATACTGGCGTGGCTCTGGTTCAATGCGGTCTTGGCGATAAAATGCCGCGAGCCACAACGCGGCTGGCACAAGAGCGAGCACAATCCCCGCGCCGACGAGCGGCAAGCCGCTCAACGATAACTGGGTGATGCTGACGACCGCCGCAACCAGGACGGCGAATAAAACGACACCGCCAATTTCGAGCCACGTAGATTCGCGCGCGACGCGCCAATGATTTTGCATAAGACTCCTTTGCCCCAAAAAATGGGAGGACAGTTCAACGATTGCTGAATGGCGCGGATTTTACTCATAATGCCAAGTGGCGTCAATGGGTGGTGGCAAGACATTTTGGTTGACCGTGTTTGGCGTGAAAATTGTCAACCTAGGTCAAGCCCGGTATAATGAACTCGTCGGCGCGCGAAATCTGAACCTGCGAGAATCTCATGCTACGCATTCACCTGTTCGACCAGCCGCACTTGGACGACGACACCGGACCACTCAAATTTTCTGCGCCCCCCAAAACCTTGCCGCTGTTTGCGTTTCTCCTCTTGCACGCGGCGCAACCAGTCGAACGCAAAACCGTCGCGTTTACTTTGTGGGCAGACGAATCCGAAGTTGATGCGCGCGCAAATTTGCGCCGGCATCTTCATTATTTGCGACGCGTTTTACCGCCCGCGCCGGAAAATACACCCTGGGTCTTGAGCGACGCGGAAACCTTGCAATGGAATCCCCACGCCGATTTCTGGCTCGACACTGCCGAGTTTGAAAAACTGGCGACCGACTCGGAACACCGCGCGGATGCTGTCGCGCTCTACGCCGGCGACCTGCTCGCCAACGTGTACGACGATTGGATTTTTTACGAGCGCGAACGTTTTCGCAATTTGTATTTCGCCACACTGCATCAACTCATCCTCACTCATCGCGCATGCGGCGAACTCGCGCAAGCCATCGCGTACGCGAATCAATTGTTGACCGCTGACCCTCTGCGCGAAGACACACTGCGTCAGTTGATTGCACTTCGCTATCAAGCCGGCGACCGCGCCGGTGCGCTCGACGAGTACGCGCGTTTCGTGCGGCGACTCGAAACCGAACTCAACGTTACGCCGATGCCGGAAACGATTGCGCTGTACGAAGCAGTCGTCCGCAACGCGTCCCTGCCCGGTGTCGCGCCGACCACACACATTGCGGCGAGTCATCACGCGACGCGGCGCGCATTCACGCTTCCCTTTGTCGGACGCGATGCGGAAACTGCATCTTTGCGCGAGGCGTGGACGCGCGCGATGCAAGGACACGGTGGCATTGTGTTGGTCGGCGGCGAAGCCGGCATTGGCAAAACCCGGCTCGCGACCGAACTCGCGCAGTTCGTCGAGACCCAGGGTGCGCGCGTGTTGTGGGGCGCGACCGCGTTCGCCGAACCGATGCCGTACCAAGCCATCGTTGCCGCGCTCGCGTCTGTGATGGCTTTGCTCGCCGCGTTAGAGATCAATCCGATCTGGTTGTCCGCGCTCGTGCCGCTCATCCCCGCGCTTGCCTCGCGCCGCGCCGACCTCGCCACGCAACGTGTTTCACCGCTCGACCCCGACCGCGAACGCGCGCGTTTGTTTGAAGCCATCGCGCGTTGTTTTGAAGGACTCGCGCAACCGCGTCCGATTTTGCTCATCCTCGAAGATTTGCACTGGGCTGGCGCGGCGACACTCGCGTGGCTCGAATTTTTTGCGCGCCGTGTGGCGCAACAACGCATCCTGGTTCTGCTCACGTACCGCGATGAAGAAATCACGCGCGCGCATCTCTGGCGCGATTTGCGTCGTCGCTTGCAAGTCGAAAATCAAATCGCCCAGTGCGCGTTGACTCGGCTCACCGAGCACGATGTGGAAAACCTGTTGCTGTCATTGCGAGGAGCGCAGTTTGCGACGAAGCAATCTCCGACGAGTGATGCGCAGACACCGCGCCTCGCCATGACAAGCCACGCGCCACAACTTTTTGCGGCGAGCGGCGGCAATCCCTTGTTCCTCACCGAACTCATCCGCGACTTTGATACCACGCGCGCAATTCCACAACACGTCCAAACCGCCATCACAAGCCACGTCGCGCGTTTGTCCGAATCGGCGCGCACGTTTGCCGAGGTGGCGGCAGTCATCGGCAGTGCGTTCGACATCGAGTTGGCGCGCGCGACGTGCGGCTGGGACGAAGGGCAAACGCTCGATGCGGTGGATGAATTGCTCGACCAAAATCTCGTGCGCGAAGCTGGCGGGCATGGGCGTTTCGATTACGCGTTCACCCACGCGTTGCATCAAGCCGCGATCTATGCCGAAATGCCAGAAGCAACACGCCGTCGTCGTCATCATCGCATCGCACGCGTGATGGAAAATTTGTATGCCGACCGGAGCGACGATCTGGCGAGTCAACTCGCGTGGCATTTCGAACATGCCGGCGAAGCGCGTCGTGCGGCAGAGTTTTACTTGCACGTGGCGCGGCGCGCGCAAACCATGTACGCCGACCAGGATGCGCTCGAACAAATCGCGCACGCGCTCGAACTCGACCCAGACGCGCCGACGCGCTGGCAGTTGCTTGCGCTCCGCGAAACGATTCATAGCCGGCGCGGTGAACGCGACGCGCAACGCACCGACCTGGACGAACTCGAACAACTCTCTCGCGCGCGCGACGATGACGATGCGCGATGCGAGGTCTTGCGCCGGCAAATTTTGTTTTGGCGCGCACTGGGTCAACGTGAAAACGAGGCAACCGCGATTGACACGCTCACCACGTGCGCGTTTGCGCGCGAGGCAAAATGCTGGCAAGCTGAAGCGATTCAGGCACAAGCCGCGCATCAAGTTTTGATCGGACAGTATGACGCCGCGCACGCATCGCTCGAACGTGCACTTGTTCTGCATCGTGAATTGGATGACGCGAACAATCAGGTGCATTGTTTTTGTCTGCTCGCCCAAGTCGCGCTTGAGCGCGGTGAGTGGACGCGCGTGCAAGTGTTGCTCGACCAAGCGACCGCGCTTGCGGAGCAACGCGGCAACTATGCGCTGTTGATTCAAACTTGGCGCACGACCTCCGGTGTTTTGTTCGCGCGCCAAGATTTCGATGCGGCAGGACGATTGGCAAATCAAATGCTCGCACGCTGTCGGGCGATTGGCGACCGCGAAGGCGAGGCGGATGCGCATGCGCGTTTGGGCGCGATTGCCGCGCGGCAATTTCAAATTCAAGCCGCGCGCGATCATTACGATCACGCGCGCGAGTTGTACACCGCGCTCGAAAAGCGACAAGGGCTTGCCGGCGTGACGATCAATCGCGCGGTGCTCGCGAGTCGGCTGGGTCGTTACACGGAAAGTTTGGACGCGTACGCACAAGCCGAAACGCTTTTTCACGCGCTCAACGATTTGCGTGGACAACTGGTCAGTGCGCTCAACATCAGCATCGTCAATTTGTTTCGCGGCGATTACGCCCCGGCAAAAATCGCGGCGCAACGCGGCTTGGAACTCGCGCGCGCGATGAACGCGGCCGTGATGGAAGCAAATGCACTCGCGAACCTGGGCGCGGCGGAACGCGACCTGGGTGAATTGCCGGACGCCATCGCGCATATGCAGGCCGGGCTAGCGATTCGCCGCACACTCGGACAACCGGCAGAACTCGGCACAGACTTGTGCGACTTGACCATCGCGTACTTGTACGCGAACGATTTGCCCTCGGCGCGCGCGTGCGCGGAGGAAATGCTCGCGCTCCACGCGGCGGAAGCGGCGACGATGATGCACCCGCAGTACATTTTGTGGGCGGGCGCGCAGACGTATCACGCACTCGGCGAGCACACCCGCGCGCGCGAACTGCTCGACGAGGCGCACCGCGTACTCGAAGAAAAAGCGGCGGCAATCCCGGACGCCGAATCGCGCGCAACGTTTTTCGAGTTACCGTTCAATCGCGAAATCCGCGAAGCGCACACAGACCCTCAAGGTTTCTAAAACCTTGAGGGTCTTTTTCGGGACGCGGACGAACGCGGAAAACGCGGATAATTTTTTATCTGCGCTCGTCTGCGCCCGTCCGCGTCCCATTTCTGAAATGGTCGGGGGGCTGGATTGATTAGACGCTTTTTAGACGCCCGACGTGTATGCTAGACGCGAAAGGAGCATATGAACCAACCGATCACTGAACGCACCGAGCATCTGTTCATCGTCCGCGTGTGGCAAGAGCCGACGCAAACTGCGCCCGCGCATTGGCGCGGCTCGATAGAGCACGTCCCCTCCGCGCAACGAGTTTACTTTGAGTCTCTGCAAGACCTCTCCGATTTTATCGCGTTGCGCGTCAGCCCGCACGAAATTCAAGTGTCGAGTACACCAATCCAAAGAACAGAGGAGAGCTAGGATGAAAATCGAACGGATTTTGTTGATCGTTATGACGTTGGCATTGGGATTTACGCTAGGAATGCAACAAAGTTCTGCGCGCAGTGCCGAACCGGGCGTAAGCCCAATGCGCGTTAGCGAGGCCGCCGCCGCCGTGCTTGGGGACGGCATTTCGATTCAGGGCAAGTTGACGAACGCGAGCGGCGCGCCGCTGAATGGCTCGTACACCATCACGGCGAGTCTGTACGATGTGACGACCGGCGGCACGCCGCGTTGTTCAGATGAAGACCCGGTGACGGTGACGAACGGCTTGTTCGAAATGGAAATGGCGAGTTGCACGAGCGACGATATTGACGGCGACCAGTTGTATCTCGGCATCAAGGTCAACACCGATGCCGAGATGACGCCGCGCCAAAAAATTCGCGCGCTGCCGTATGCATTCACCGTCAAGCCGGGCGCCATCATCAAGGGGGCGACCTCGTACGTGTTTATTCCCGCCTCGGCAGGACAGTTGGAGGTGGAGGGTGCGTATACAGATTTCACGTTGACCCGCACCCAGTATGGCGGAGTGCTGTTCCAGCCGCCGGTGAGTTATATGACGAATGTCACATACAATCTGCCGATTACCTTGCCGAGCGTGCTCTTCGGTCAGCCCGTGCGCGTCACCAGCGTGACGGTCTACTATTCGGTTTCCGGCATCTCGAACTATATTGCGAGCACGACCCTGACTCGCTATGGACTGGGCGGCGCGGCATCTCTGGTAGCCGATACCGCGCGTCACGAAGCGACCGGCGTACCCAGTTACACACTGACTACGAATAGCACCAACAACACGCTCTCAGCCGACAATGGTTTTTTGTGTATGGAATTTCAACTGCACTTTGCGGCGGGTGCAACTCAGGCGATCAACCTTCACGGCGTGCGTCTCACGTTGACGCACAACTATTAAGAGTGACGCGATGAAACG
>CAZPIR010000138.1:0-1556 GCA_964586085.1 uncultured Anaerolineaceae bacterium
TTTCGGTTGCAATTTCAAGGCGGTTTACGATTCATTCTCGCCCCGGCTATGTTTGCGTATTCATCCACCCAACTACCCAACTATTGCACACACCGAAACCCAACCAGGTAACTGCCTGCGCCGGGCAAGTAACTGTAACGTAAACTAGTGCGGACACTGAGTTGGTTAAAGAACCACGCCCCGCCACGCAAAACGCGTTGCTGTCCGGCACTGGGTCCCTTGGGATTGTTGCGCGGCGCGTTGGCATAATAATTTGGGTCATACCAATCCGCGACCCATTCCCACACATTGCCCGCCAGATTGAGCACGCCGTATCCGCTCGCGCCATTTGGAAAACTATCTACCGCCACCGTATCGCCTCGAAAACCTTCGGACGAGTTGACCAGGTTGGCGTCGAACGTGTTGCCCCAGGGAAAAATCCGCCGGTCGTTGGCGCTTGACGGACCGCGCGCGGCTTTTTCCCATTCGGCTTCGGTGGGCAAGCGTTTGCCTGCCCACGAGCAGTACGCGTTGGCGTCGTTCCACGAAACGTAAATCACCGGATAATTGTTGTAGCGCGCATCGCCATAGTACGCTTCGTGGGTGAATGATTTCTTTTCGGAGGGCGCGGTGCATTTTCCGGCGTCCACACATTTTTTATAGAGCGCGTTCGCCACTTCATGCTTGTCCATCCAAAACGCGTCGAGCGAAACCTGGTGCGCTGGTTTCTCGTCATCATTGTCGTTGCTTCCCATTGTGAATTCGCCGGCGGGCACAAACACCATCGTTGCGCCGTCCAGCGGTGTGACCTGAATCGAACCGATGCCCGGGGTGGGCGTTGCCGTTGGTCGCGGGGTGTCAGTTGGCTTGGGTGTCAAGGTCGCCGTTGGCAGAGGCGTGTCGGTTGGTTTGGGTGTGATGGTCGCGGCTGGGCGCGGTGTGCTTGTGGGTTCAGGTATGGGAGTTGCCGTTGGTGTTGGTGCGAGCGTTGGAGTTGGAACGGCGGTTGACGTTGGCGCACTCGCCGAAAGACTCGGCGCCGATGTGGTCTTGGTATCAAAGGGCCAAAATCCGATTTGATTCGCGAATGCAAGATACGCGAGAATCACACCTATAATTCCGGCAATTTCGGTTGCCATGGTTAAACGTGATTTTTGGTTCATCTTTTGCCTCGGAGAAATTTGAATATTCCAACCAAAATGCTGATAGCTAACCCGACCGCCAAAACTCTCCACGCAATCCAGGTATATCCGCGCTGAATCATAAAACCGTTGAGCGCGACCGGCGCGCGCGTCACCGTGATCGTCACGCGATGGGCGCCGTCGTCCAGGTCATGCGCGAGCGCGATGCGTCCGCCCACACCCGGGTCAGTGCGCCACAATTCGATTTCGCGCGCGGGCGCATCGTCAATCTGCACGCGCACCGCGCCGCCGTACGGATTTTGCATCGCCGCTAAATCCAGGTCGGTGCCGCGCATGATAAAACTCACCGAATCACCTAATCTCCCAATTTTATACTGACCAAAATACGCTCGCACATCTTTTACGGATTCCCAGCCCGCACTCCAATTCATCGCC
>CAZPIR010000138.1:1566-8720 GCA_964586085.1 uncultured Anaerolineaceae bacterium
GTACGCTTTCATCGAATCGTACACGGGCAAGGTTGTAAAATCCGGCTCGAGCATTCGGAAATAATAGAACGACTGATTTTTTTCCAGGTCGGTCGCGCGCTTCCAAAACCAGTACATCATACTGCCCATCCAGGGCCATTCATTTTTTGCGCGCTCGTACCCTTTCGGCGCGTACAACGCTTGGCGCGCTTCGCTCACGCGACCGAACGGCGCGTCCGCGAAATCTGCCGGTTGCGCGTTCCAGCCCATCTCCATCGCCCAGATTGGTGTGGTGGCATCGCCGTTTTTCACCATGATGTCGCGCACCATCAGCGGGCGCGAAAAATTAATTTGATCATAACCAATGCGCCGGTCGCCGGGACCCGACCACAGCCCGTAATCCTGGACGGCAAGAATATCGAAATAGCCGCGCGCGCCGGCATCGTACATCTCTTGCAAGAAAACGAGTTCGCTCATGTTGCGCCCGGACTCGTCCACGGTTTGCGCGAGACCCGCGCTGATGATGACACAATCCGGGTCGGCGGCTTTGGCGCGCGCGTAACCAATCTTGAGCAAGCGCGTGAAATCCTTGGCGTTGACTTCTTGCTCGCCCCATTCGGGATAAATGTTCGGCTCGTTCCAGAGTTGATAAAATTTTATTTTGCCGCGATAGCGTTCGACGACGGTGGCGACGAAATCGCCGTAATCATCGTAATTGTCCGGCGGCGCGAAATCGCCGCGCGCGCGTCCATCTTTGCGCGTCCATGCCGGCGGATGATCGAGCCGCGCAATCACGTGCAGGCCGTACTCGCGCGCAAGGTCAACGATGCGATCATATTTTTCCCAGGTCACTTTTTTGTACATCACATCGTAAAACTGCCCCTTGAGCGGTTTCTCAAGGTCTTCCCAGGGAAACTCTTGGCGAATCCAATAAAAGCCGGCATCGCGAATCATTTGCATGGACTTGCGAATTTTCACTTCTTCGACTTCTTGCTCGAAAAATGTGTTGATGCCAAACGGATTCTCGTCGGCGTACTTCATCGGCGCGAACGGTGCGGTGTTGGGCGCGGGTTGCGTGAGCGAGACCGCGAGATAACCGAGCGCCTTGACCTGGAATTCGAGTTCTTCTTCGCCGGTCCAATCGGCGAGCGTTTGGTTGATGGAATCGCGGGTGAGGAAGGCGGCGAAAGCGAGGGCGAGAACGATGACCGATGTAAATAAAAGGATTCGTTTCACGGAAATCATTTTACCACAAGAAACGAATGCGGCGAAACCTCGTGCGCAATTAAAAACACGCGATGGAATCACCCATCGCGTGCCGTTGATTTTGGCGCGTCAAAGGTGCTTATTCTGCTCCAACCATGTGTGTGTGCTGGCGTTCGCGGAAGATGGACAGCCCGGCAAACCCAATCGCGGCGAGAATTGCCCACGTGATAAACGGCATGCCCGGCGCGATGCTGGCAAAACTGTTGCCGAACGATGGCGCGATCCAGGTTCCAATTGCGCCCAAGCTCATCACAAACCCGGTGGCGGTGCCGGCAAACGTCTTGCCGATGCCTTCCGTCTCGATGATCATCGTGATGAACACGCCCATGAATCCGTCGCGGACCATGCCGGCGAGCGCAATCGCTGGGTACACGGCGACGCCGCTCGCAAATGCCAGCGCGCCCACGCCGCCAACGGTCGCGAGCGTGGCGAGCAACAACACCGAACGGCGCGACCCCAACCGATCTGACCACAACGCAATTGGCACGACGAACAACATACTCATCGCGTGAAACAACGATGCCGCGCTGTCTGCCGTACTTGGCGTCCAACCTAACTCGCGCAAATAGAGTGGCAAGTAACCAAGCATTCCTTGCACGCAACCGCCAAAGCCGATCATGATCAAGCCGAGCAACCAAATTGGTTTGAGGCGCGCGACATGCGCGAGCGATTGTGTGACGGGCACATGGTGACGCGCACCGGTCGCCGTGCGCGTGATGGGTGTGGACTGGGTAAACATCCAGGGCACGCACAACACGAGGGACAGCGCGCCGTAGAAAAATAAAACATGACGCCAACTCCCGAGCCAGGGCGACAAGACGGTTGCGCTAATCATCGAACCGAGCATGAACCCGATTGCCATACCCATCGAAAGCACGCCGTTTGCCAAACCCAACTGCCGGCTGGGAAACCACATGCCGCATGTCTTGATCGTGTTCATCGTGACAAGCGGCGACACAAAACCCAGCGCGATGACCGCGATAAGCAGGGAAGTAAAATCGTTCGCCAAGCCGCGCGCCGCGCCGAACGTGCCGACCAACCCACAACCCAGGATCAAGATGCGTTTCGGTCCCACGCGGTCGCCGAGTATGCCCCACACCAAAAGCATTACGATGCTGGGCAGTGAACTGATGCCCCACACCCAACCAACCTGGACGAGGTTCAAATTCAATTCGCCGGAAATTTCTTTGAACAAAACAGACATGCAAATCGTCGGCACTGCCGACACGAACGCATTCGTCATGGTTGCCAACGCCAAAATGTACCAACGATAATTTGTCACAGAAGCGGTGTTGTTCACGATTTCAATTTGCCTTTCAGGTTGTCCGCGCCAGTATACAACAGACTGGGAATCTTGTCATAGAATCAACGAGCGGATTCACCGGTCGCCAGGTGAACGAATTCACGATAGGGGTAAAAGTAGGGATTGACGAGCGCGCCACAAATGAATATGCTAGAGACACACAGATGGTTGCGCTGTTTTTTCTTGTCATTTTTTTGCGCGAGACGCTGTGTGCCACAGCAATGGAGGTGATGGCGTCTATCCAATCATCGGCTGACCCCCGAAACGGAAAATCCAATCGAACGTCAATCATTCTGTTTTCAAAGGAGACAAAATGGAAAAGATCGGTTTTGGTCTACGTTTGATCGCCGCGCTCATTGATGGTGTGATCGTGTTCGTGGTGAATGCGATTATCGGTTTTGTGTTCGGCATGTTGGGCGACAGCGGCGTGATGCTTGGCTCGGTCGTCGGATTCGCATTCGGTTTGGGGTACTATATCTATTTCTGGTCTTCGACCGGTCAGACGCCCGGCAAAAAAGTTATGGGCATCAAAATCGTGCCGGTGGATGGCGGCTCGATGACCGTCGGCAAAGCAGTGATGCGGTATGTTGGCTACCTCGTTAGCAGTTTCGTCCTCTTGTTGGGATTCATCTGGATCCTGTTCGATACGAACAAACAGGGCTGGCACGATAAAATTGCCGGCACCTATGTCGTCAAGGCATAAAATCGTTGCGAGACCTCAAGGGGCAAAACGCCTTGAGGTCTTTTTTTATCATCGCCTGATCCAATTTTTACAAGCGTTGCGTTGACGCCCCGGCAAACGGTGGTATAATCCTGCCGAGGCAGGGCGAACACCTGCCATGAAAGGAAATTTCCGGTTTTGACTACGCAACAACCTATGACGGACGATCTCGAATTACTCTTGGATGTTCTACCGCCGCATGTGCAAACGCACTTGCGCGAGATTAATCGCAACGACGAATTGCTCGAAGTGATTTTGGATTTGGGGCGCGTGCCCGAAGCGCGTTTTGTCGGACAGACGTTGCCGCTCAACTCGCGCGACGTGAATCACGACGACCTTGATTTTGTCGTTTCGCGCATCGGCGTGTTTACCGACGATAATCGCGCCGGCATTCCGCGCACGCTCCATCGGATTTCGTGCATCCGCAATCGGCAAGGCAAAATTGTTGGCTTGACCTGCCGGGTGGGGCGCGCGGTGTACGGCACGATTGAAATTATCCGCGACATTGTGGAATCGGGCAAAAGTATTTTACTGCTCGGTCGCCCCGGCGTGGGCAAGACGACGATCCTGCGCGAATCGGCACGTGTGCTCGCGGACGCCAAACGGGTCATCATCGTGGACACGTCGAATGAAATTGGCGGTGACGGGGATATTCCGCATCCCGCCGTTGGCAAGGCGCGCCGGATGCAAGTGCCGACGCCCTCGCTTCAACACGAAGTGATGATTGAAGCGGTCGAGAACCACATGCCCGAAGTGATCGTGATTGACGAAATCGGTCGCGAGTTGGAAGCCGAAGCCGCGCGCACGATTGCGGAACGCGGCGTGCAACTTATTGGCACGGCGCATGGTCGCTCGCTCGATAATTTGATGATGAATCCCACGCTCGCCGATTTGATCGGCGGCATTCAATCGGTCACGCTCTCGGACGAAGAGGCGCGGCGACGCGGAACGCAAAAATCCATTCTCGAACGCAAAGCCCCGCCAACATTTGAAGTGCTCATCGAAATTCAGGAACGCAACAAACTCGCGATTCATCACGAGGTCGCGCAAGCAGTGGACACGTTACTGCGCGGGCGTGCCATGCCGCCGGAAATTCGCGCGCGTGACGAAGATGGCAAGGTGAGCATCGAAAAGCCGGTGATAGCGCGCGTCGGCGTTTTGCGCGAACACTCGCGCGAGCGGGTGAGCGAACCTGCGCCGACGAAAAACGAACCGGCTTCTCTGCGGGTGATGAAATTGTTCCCGTACGGCTTGTCTCAGGAACGTCTCGAAGAAGCCGCCAAACGTTTGCGCTTGCCGGTGCAAATCGTCGGCGATGTGTCGAGCGCGGACGCCGTGCTCACGCTGAAAAATTATTATCGCAAGCGCCCGCCGATTGTGACGGACGCGGAACGGCGCGGCGTGCCGGTCTATGTCTTGCGTTCCAACACGCTCGCGCAAATGGAAGGCGTGCTCGAAGATTTGTTTGGCGTGGACGGGAGTGCGGACCCGGTGGACGAGGCAGTGCGTGAAACGCAAGCCGCAATCAATCACGTGTTGAGTGGCGCGAACTCGGTCGAGCTTGCGCCGCAGACGGCATACATTCGTCGTCAGCAACACGAGCTGGCGAAAAAGGCGAATTTATTTTCGCGCAGTTTAGGCAAGGAACCAAAACGCCGCGTGCGAATTTATGGGAGTGAAGTTGGATAGTTGGGTGTTAGGTGGTTGGTTAGTTCGCTCAATTCAATTCCAATCACCCAACCAACAAACCACCCAACCTAAACATGTTCATCACGTTTGAAGGTCCCGACGGAAGTGGTAAAACCACGCAGGCGCGTTTGTTCGTAGAATATCTGGAAGCGAGTGGACGTGCTGTGTTACTAACTCGTGAACCAGGTGGCACAGCAATTAGCGAGCAAATTCGCGAAGTCATTCTCTCGAAACGCAACTTGACGATGCATAGTGCAACCGAGGCACTGCTCTTTTCCGCCGCGCGCGCGCAAATTGTCGCCGAGTTGATTCGCCCCGCGCTCGCCGCCGGCAAAATCGTCGTGTGTGACCGATATGCCGATTCAACGCTGGCGTATCAGGGGTACGGGCTGGGTCTCGACCTGGAGGCTCTGCGTGCGATTACGCAATTCGCCACCGGCGGACTGGTGCCCGATCTAACTTTTTACGTGGACGTGCCGGTTGAGGTGGGCTTGATGCGCCGGCATCGCGGCGAAACGAATCGGCTCGACCAAAAAGCCGCCGAGTATCATGCGCGTGTGCGCGAGGGTTTTCTCGCGTTGGTGCGCGCCGAGCCGCAACGCTGGGTGGTGGTGGATGGCACCCCCTCGGTCGAAATCGTACAACGAGAAATTCAACGCCAAGCCGGACAACGGCGCATTTGATTTCAGTTCACCAATCGTTCTGAAATCTCCAATGAAGGAGGCAACCCAATGAAAATGGTCATGGCGATTGTGCAAAACGACGACTCGGGCGGACTGGCGAACGCGCTCCGCAAAAACGGTTTTTCTTCGACGTTAATCAGCACGACGGGCGGATTTTTGCGCGAGGGCAACGCCACGTTCATGATCGGCGTAGAAGAGCAACGGCTGGAAGCGTTGCTCAAATTGATTCGGGATAATTGTGTGACGCGCACCCAGTTCGTCAACCCGATGCCGCCGGTGATGGAACCCGGCGAGTTGTACCTTGCCCAGCCGGTTGAGGTGCAGGTTGGCGGCGCGACGGTGTTTGTGATAGATGTTCAGCGTTTTGAAAAATTCTAATTAGAGATTGGAAGATGGAAATTGGAAGTTGGATCGAATATCCAACTTCCAATTTCTAATTTCCAACATCCAGTCCTCCGCCCATTCCTGGGTCCCCCATTCCCGGCAAGGTCTTTTCGATTTCCTCTGGGCTTTCACCCGATTCGAGCCGGTCCACCATCTCGCCGAATTCCGGACCTAAATCTTCGCCACCCATCTGGTCGCCCATCTTGCGCATAAATTTGGCAACGCTCTTGGGATCATTCTCGTCCACGTCGCCAAAGCTCGACGGATCGCTCATCGCTTCGAGCCGCGCGTCCTCGGATTTGATCGTCGCCACGCGCGAGACGAGCCGGGTGAGATGCTCGCCGTTGCAGTTGGGGCACTTTGGCGATTGGGTCGTATCGGCGAACGAACGAAAGAACACACTGACGCGGCGTTTGCAATCGCCGCAACGATATTCGTAAATTGGCATAGTCAACCTCTGCGCTCGATTATATGGAAAATGAATTGCTTGGCAAGGCGCGGCGCAAAAGCAGATTTGGTTTGACGGGAAATGGGATTTGTTTTATAGTTTTTCTGGCGGGAGATAGTAGCAGAATACGCTTTTTCTGGATAAAAAGGATCATTAGGTAAATGGCAAGAGCATATTATTCAGCGTCAATAGTCGAGTTTATAAACCACAATTCGGAATACATCCTTGGTGTTTTAACCAAATATCATCAATTTGCCTTGGATGACCTACAAAAAATAGCATGGCTAGACCAAATTGAGGTTTTGAAATCTAGCTTGGCTGAGTTTCGATCTGGGCATGTCTTGTTTGAATATTCAATTCCACGAATGGGTAAACGCGTAGATGTCGTTTTACTTATTCAGGGTTTAGTATTCGTCTTGGAATTCAAGGTGGGTGAGTCAAAATATTCTTCTAGTGCTCTCGATCAGGTTCTAGATTATGCTGTGGATTTAAAAAATTTTCATGAGCAAAGCTCTGGTAGACCAATTATTCCCATTGTTGTTGCGACAAATGCAACTGCCATGCAGGATTTAATTCAATGTTCTAATGACATGGTATATGAGCCTTTGAGAGCAAATAAAGAAACTCTCGGACAAACCTTAATTGGTGTTACGAAAACTGTTTCCGGCTTGGACTTTGACC
>CAZPIR010000139.1:0-1218 GCA_964586085.1 uncultured Anaerolineaceae bacterium
TCTCGCGGCGAACATCTGGAAGAATCCCGGCAACATTGGTGGGTGCGGCGCGGGCACGCACGGTTACAATGCAATCACAAATGCGTGCGATCCGATGGATGATAATAATCACGGTACGCACGTCGCCGGCACGATTGGCGCAACGGGCAACAATACGCTCGGCGTGGTCGGCGTGAATTGGCAGACCCAGATCATGGCGCTCAAGTTTTTGGATGCGAACGGCGCAGGCAACACGGCGGACGCCATCGAAGCGATTGATTTTGCGATCAACGCAAAATTGGCTGGCGTCAACGTGCGCGCGCTCAACAATTCCTGGGGCGGCGGCGGATATTCCCAGGCACTCCTTGATACGATCAACAAAGCCGGCACGCATGGCATCTTGTTTGTCGTCGCGGCTGGCAATAGCGTAACGAACGTGGACACGAGCGCGAGTTATCCGTGCAGTTACAATGCGACGAATGTAATTTGTGTCGCGGCATCCGATCAAAACGATGCGCTCGCGTGGTTTTCGAATTACGGCGCGACCTCGGTTGACCTGGGTGCGCCCGGCGCAAACATCCTGTCCACGATCAAGGGCGGCGGTTATACATACTTTAACGGCACTTCGATGGCGACGCCGTATGTGACTGGCGCGGCGGCGTTGATTTTGTCTGCACCAGGTCAAGCCAATTTAACCGTAGACCAACTCAAGAGTCTCATCCTATCGAGTGTTGACCCGGTGGTTAGTTTGTCCGGCAAAACTGTGACTGGTGGACGTTTGAATGTGTGTCAAGCCATCCCAGGTTGTGGCGGCACAATTCCGTCCACCGTCACACCGCCGACACCGACGCGCACGACGATACCTGTCGCGACGAACACCCCGACGGTCACCCCGTCGCGTGCGCCGACGAACACGCCAACGGCAACGCCCACGCGTGTTGTCACAACCGTGCCCACCGGCGATTTTGTGATTATGGCGACACCATCATCGCGCGTGTCTCTGCCCGGCGGTAATACAAATTACAGCGTCACGCTGATTGCGCGCAATGGTTATAACTTGCCCGTAAATCTCGAAGTGAGTGGTTTGCCGGCGGGCGCGACCGCGCAGTTTAGCATCAACCCCTTGACCCCGGCGGCAAGCGGCGCGACGAGCATTCTCAACATTGCAACGAGCGCGAACACGCCGGCGGGTACCTCGGCTTTGCGCATCAAAGGCACCGGCACGAATCCCGGCGGCTT
>CAZPIR010000139.1:1228-8657 GCA_964586085.1 uncultured Anaerolineaceae bacterium
AGTGACACCTGGATGCTCTTGCGGCGTAATGGTGCCGGCAACTATCGTGTGCGGGTCACGGCGACCGGTGGTTTCACTTCGCCGGTGACGTTGAGCATGAGCGGATTGCCGCAAGGGGTTACGGCGACGTTCACGCCCAATCCCATCACGCCAACCGCATCGGGCGAATGGGTGTCTCTGCGGATTGCGAGTGGCACCGCCTCCGGCTTTTTCCGCGTGACCGTGACTGGCACGAGCAGTGGTCAAACGCGCAGTGTGCCGGCGAACTTGTGGATTTGGTAAAACGAATCTGTGTAATTGAATTGCAAGCACGCCGATTAAAATACCTGGCGTGCTTGTTTTTTTGCATTGACAGGACAGGAATACGTTTCTATAATGTGAGCCGATGAAAGATTCTCATCCCGCGCAACATCTGCAACTCGACCGCGACGCGATTCGCAATTACTATGAACAGAACACGCCGCTGTTTTTGCGTTTCGCGCGTTCGGAAGCGCAGACGATTCATCGCGCCGTGTGGGGTAAAGGCGTCAACACGATTACCGACGCGCTCAATCACACGAACGAATTGCTCCTGCGTGAAATCAACGCGCTCGTCGAACAGCACGACCTGGCGCGCATTCGGCTCGCCGACCTGGGTTGCGGCATTGGCGGGAGCGCCTTTTATCTTTTGCCGCGCC
Organism: uncultured Anaerolineaceae bacterium; assembly: GCA_964586085.1. Classification (GTDB taxonomy): domain Bacteria; phylum Chloroflexota; class Anaerolineae; order UBA4142; family UBA4142; genus JACRBM01. The sequence goes on from CAZPIR010000139.1 coordinate 1,906, forward strand.
TGACGATTCCCGGACAATTGATTGGTGCAACGATCAGTCGCACGCAAGCCGAAATCGCACAGGCGAATGCAAGTAAACTGGGTTTGGCGCGCGACTGTCTTTTTGTCGAGGGCGATTTTCTGGCGCCGCCATTGGCATCGAACCTGGGCGCGGTCTATTCGATTGAGGCGTTTTGTCACGCCACCTCTGCCGAGTTGTTCTTGGCGCACGCGGCGCGTCTGCTCATGCCCGGCGGCAAGTTGATTCTGTGCGATGATTTTCTTTCCATGTTTACTTTTCTCGAACCCAGCGCGCGCGCGCAGAAATGGTTGGAGGCGTACCAAAAAGGATGGTTCGTGCCGAACCTGCGTACGGTGCTTAATATCAAAGCGATTGCGAGCGAGCACAACCTGGATTTGGTCGGCGAATACAACTTGACGCCGCTGTTGAAATTGCGCGCGCTCCCGGAGTGGCTTGCTAATTTCCTGCTTGCCTTGGGTCAACGTGTTCCGGCGTTTCATCCGATTGTGCCCAGCATGCTTGGGAGCATGGCGTTGCAACAATGTTTGAAAATGGGTTGGGTCGAGTACCGTTTCCTCGTGTTTGAAAAATCGTGATGCGATTCAAATCTTTTCATTCGGTCGAGCGCAGAGCAAAAATCAAAATACTCTGCGCTCTTTGCGTTCTTGGCGGTGAAAGGTGACTCGAACAATTACGTTGCTCGCCAGCGGCACACGTGGCGATGTGCAACCGTACCTCGCGCTCGGTCTGGGGTTGCGCGATGCCGGGTTCAAAGTTCGCATCGCGACACACGCGAACTTTGTGCCGCTCGTCGCTGGGACCGGGTTGACGTTCGCGCGGCTCGACGACAATCCGAGTGATTTGTTCGCGCGCCCCGGCGGCGAATCGGCTCTGCGACTCGACGGCAATCTCGCGCGCAATTTTCAAGCGACGCTAAAATTCTGGCGTGATGCGCGCCCGCTGTTCGAGCGATTGTTGTTGAGTGGTTGGCGCGCGTCCCAGGGTAGCGATGCAATTGTTGTTGGCTTGGCGACGCTGTGGGGTGTCCACATCGCCGAGGCGTTGCGCGTGCCGTGCCTACGCGGCTATCTGCAACCGTTCACGCGCACGCGCGAGTTTCCTAGTCCGCTTTTACCGTTTACGTTTTCACTCGGCGCGACGTACAATCGCGCGACGTACGTGCTCGTGCACCAAGCGATTTGGCAACCGTGGCGCGGCGTCGTGAATCGTTGGCGGCGCGAAACATTGCGACTCAAACCGGCGTCGTTCGCTGTGCCGTTCGCGCATGAAAATGCGCTGACGTTGTACGCGTTCAGCGAGCACGTCGTTCCGCGTCCGCACGATTGGTCGCCACAACAACGCATCACCGGCTTTTGGTTTTTGCCGCTCGCGCGTGATTGGTCGCCGCCGCGCGATCTCGCGCAATTTCTCGATCAAGGCGAACCGCCGGTCTACCTGGGATTCGGCAGTCTCACGGTGCGGCGTATGCGCGAAACGATTGCGACGATGTTGCGCGCGGTTGAGCAAACGGGTTTGCGTGCGGTTGTCGCGTTTCCGCGTGAACGGATTGACTGCGAGTTACCCAAGACGATTTTCCCAATGAGCAATGTGCCGCACACGTGGTTGTTCCCGCGCATGTCCGCACTCGTACATCACGGCGGCGCAGGAACGACCGGCGCAGGTGTGCGCGCGGGCGTGCCGACAATCGTGATTCCGCTTGCGGTGGATCAATTTTTTTGGGCGGGACGCATCGCCAACCTAGGTGTGGGCGCACAACCGATTCCGTACCGCGCGCTCACGGCTGACAAACTTGCCGATGCGTTGATGCGCGTGACGCGCGACGCGCAAATAAAATCGCGCGCGCAATCTCTCGCGCACGCGATTGAATCGGAAGATGGAGTTGCCCGCGCGGTCGAACACATTCGCGCGTGGGTATAACTGGGACGCGGACGAGCGCAGATGAAAAAATAAATCTGTGTTAGTCCGCGTCCAATTTTTATATTACGCCGGCGTCTTGCATCACCTGGCGCAACTGTTTGCGCGTTTCCTCATCGAGTGGGCGCAAGGGCAAGCGCGGCGGTCCACCGTAAAATCCGGCATTCAATTCCTCGAGCGCCGCTTTCAACCCCGCAATGTTCCAGCGTGTTGTCACCGCCGCGTTCAACGGAATCAAGCGCAGTTGCGATTCGCGCGCCTCATCGTGTCGTCCTTCGAGAAACGCCTTGTAGAGCGCGACGGTTTGACGTGGCGCGATATTGGCGAGCGCGGCGACAGTCGCTTTGGCGCCGATGACGAGTGCGGAATAAAAATAACTCCCCGACCCGGCGATGACCGAAAAATCGGGACGCACCGCGCGAATCATTTCGCCGAACTTTGTCACATTTCCGCCGGAATCCTTGATGCCAATAATGTTCGGATGCTTGGCGAGTTCGATGACTGTGTTGGCGTCAATGTCGAGCGCGGTTGCGGCGGGCATGTTGTAAATGATGACCGGAATCGGCGACGCATCGGCGATGATGCGATAATGATTGATAAGCGTTGCCGAGTTCATCTGCGCTTTGTAATAATTCGGCGTGACGATGAGCGCGGCATCTGCGCCGCATTCTGCCACGCGCTTGGCCAGCATCAATGCAGTGTGCGTAGATTCCGCACCCGCGCCGGCGAGAAACAGTTGGTCGCGCGGAATCGCTTGGCGTGCCGATTCAAACACGGCAATTTTTTCGGCTTCGCTCAAGAATGGAAACTCGCCGTTCGAACCCAGGACGACAAAACCAGCCAAGCCGGTTTTGCTCCACAGAGTCAGATTCGCTTTGAGCTTGTCATGCAAAATGTTCCCGTCCTTGTCGAACGGGGTCGGGATGGGTGGAAAGACGCCTGCGATTTGAAGGGTCATGGCTGTCCTTTGCTGAAAATTATTTTGGTCTTGCGGATGATGCGCCCGATGTTTGGCTCTTGCCAATTTTGGGATTGCCCAAATAAATCAAGTGCGATGCGCCGCTCGCATTATAATCCAATTTGCTTTTGGCGTTGACCGAGCCGTTCGAACTGCCACTCAATTCCACGTTCGCGTTTTCGACGGCGAAATTGTCAAGATGCAGTTGGCTTGCGCCCGAAGCGATGATCGTCGCGTTGTTTGCCGAGCCGGTCAGCGTGACAGTGCTTGCGCCAGTTGCTTCGATGCGTGCCTTGCCGGTTTCGATCTCGCCGCGTAATTTGCTCGCCCCGCTAATCGTCGCATCGAAATTCTGTTCCGATTTGAAACCGGTGAGTGTGCCGTTCGTCGCGCCGCTCAAGTTGAGCCGAGTGAGGGTGGGCAAGGTAATTGTCGCTTTGGCGCCGCTCGATGGGCGGACGTTCGCGTTCGGCGTGTAAAAGATGCGAAGCGCGTTTCCTTGTTTCACCACACGCAGATGCTCAAACAAATTGTCGTCGGTGGTGACGACGACGCTGAACGTGCTTGCCTGAGCGATTTCGACCTGGAACGCATTGCCGATCTGCACCTCGGTGAAATCGGCATAGTTGAATGGTTGAGTTTGCAATTTTCCCGAGCCAACCGTTTGCGGATGCGGCGCGTAATCGCCGAGTGTGCAAGCGGATAATGCCATCGTTAGAACAGCGAGAATGGCGAATGTCAATCGTTTCATTTTCAAATCTCCTCGTGTAATTGGTTGCAAAGATATTTACGAGGCGAGGGAGATTTGGTTACAGGGATTACTTGCTCGCTTCCGCTTTTTCTGTATCCAACCTTAACGAAATTGCTTGCGACACGCCATCGTCGCTCATCGTGATGCCGTAGACCGCGTCCGCGCTTTCCATCGTCGTGCGGTTGTGCGTGACGACGATGAACTGGGTCTCGGAGGCAAGCGTGCGGAGCGCATCGCGAAAGCGTCCCACGTTCGCTTCGTCGAGCGCGGCGTCCAGCTCGTCGAGCACGCAGAATGGCGTCGGCGATACCTTGAGAATCGAGAACAGCAACGCCGCCGCGGTCAACGCGCGTTCGCCGCCGGAGAGCATTGCCAAATGTGCGGCGCGTTTACCCGGCGGTTTCGCAATCACGTCAATGCCGGTCGTCGCAATATTTTCCGGGTCGGTCAACTCCAAGCGCGCTGTGCCGCCGTTGAACAACAGCGTGAAAAATTTCGTGAACTCGACATTGACCGCTTTGAACGTCTCTTCAAATTTGCGGCGCATAATTTCGTCCAGTTCTGCAATCGCCTTGTTCAAACTTTCAATCGCGTGTGCCGCGTCGCCGGCTTGCTCGGTGAGAAACAAGTGCCGCGCTTTTAATTCGTCGTACTCTTGCGGCGCGTTCGGATTCACCGTGCCCATATACTTGACCTGGTTGCGCAAGCGGCGAATATCTTTTTCGAGACCTTCGGGCACGTCGGTCACGACCGGTAGCGTGATCGTTTCCTCGCCCATTTTCAACGCAAGTTGTTGTGGCAGATCGGCGTTGAGCGCAATGACTGCCTCGCGTAACGTCTCGCCGTTCTCATCGCCGACCTTGATTTCGCTGACGATGCGCCCCGAAGCCAGGTCGTCCTCGATCTCGGTTTCGAGCCGGCGAATTTCCGCGCGCGAACGTTCCATCTCGAGCACGGCGCGATTGTGCGCGTCCTCAAATTCGGCGAGCCGCGCGCGCAATTGCGCTTCCTGCTCTTCGAGTTCGGCTTGCGCCTTTTCGGTTTCGGCGAGACCCGTGTCGGCGGGCGCGACTCGTGCATCAATCTCGGCGAGTTGGCGCGACGATTCGTCCACGCGCGCTTGTGCTTGGTCGCGTTGCGTCGCGAGCGAGTTGACCTCGCGCGTGCGCGCATCGGCGCGTTGCGATTTGCTCGCAATGTCCGCGTCGAGGCGACGCAGAGATTCGCGCGCGGAATTTTCCGACGCGCGCGCGCCGGCCACATCGCGTTCCGCAATCGCAAGCGTCGCGCGAATTTCGGCGAGCCGTGTGCGCGCGGCTTCGACGGCGCTCACGGCTTGCGCGCGTTTGATTTCGAACGAGGTGAGCATATCGGCTTGCGAACTCAACGATGCCGCCGTGCGCAAGCCTTCTTCGAACACACCCAGGTTGTCGCGGAGCGTGGCGAGTTGGCGCGCGAGTTGACGAATCTGCGGCTCGTTCTCTTCGAGCAAGGTCTCGGCGTGCGCGGCGCGATGTTCCAATTCGCGCAATTCTTTTTCGCCGGCGCGCAATTGTTCGGCGAGCGTGTTGCGTTCCTGTTCTTTCGCTTCGCGGGTGTGCGCGTTGCGTTCGATGCGCTCGACCTGGTTTTGGCGCGTCGCATTCAGCGCGGCGATTTCACTCGTGGCTTCGTCGCGTTGCTGGGTCAGCAAACGCAAACGTTCTTCGAGCACGGCGAGTTCGCGTTGGCGCGTGGCGTGTCCGTTTTCGAGCGCGGCGCGTTGGCGGCGACCCTCGGCGAGTTGCGCGCGCAATTCCTGACTGCGGCGACGGAGTTGCACGAGGCGCGCCGTGTTGCCTTGCACTTCAGCGCGTCGCGCGTTCAAAATTTCGCGCGCATTTTTTTCGCGCGTCGCCATTTCTTGCACGGTGCTTTGCACACGCGACCATTGAAACGCGTACCACGTCCGCAGTCGTTCGTCGAGCGATTGGACGACGCCGTCGTAATTGCGCGCACGTTCGGCTTGGCGCGCAAGCGAGGGTAAGCGCGGCGCGATTTCGTTGACGATGTCGTTGACGCGCACGAGGTTTTGTTGTGTCTCGGCGAGTTTGTCGAGCGCGTTGTTGCGTTTGCTTTGATACAGTCCGATGCCGGCGGCTTCTTCGAAAAGCGTGCGGCGCTCTTCGGGACGCAGAGACAGTGCCTGGTCAACGAGACCTTGACCGATGACCGCGTAGGTGTTGCGCGCGAGTCCCCACCGCGCGAGCAGTTCGAGAATATCGCGCAGACGCACGCGCGTGCCGTTCAAAAAATATTCGTTCTGTCCATCGCGAAAAGCGCGGCGACCAATCGTCACCTCGGACGGATTCGAGCGCAGTAATTCGGTGATGGCATCGAGGCGACTGGGTTTGTCGTCGCCGGTGGGCACGACTTCTTCTTTCCAGGGATCGGGATTCTCGAACGTGAGCGACACTTCAGCCATGCCGAGCCGTGCGCGCGAGGTCGAGCCGGTGAAAATCAAGTCCTCGGTTTTTTTCACGCGCAGTTCGCTCATGGACTGTTCGCCCATCACCCAGCGCACCGCGTCGGCGACATTCGATTTGCCGGAACCATTCGGACCAACGACAGCGGTCACGCCGAGATCGAATTCGAAAGCGGTGCGATTCGCGAACGTTTTGAAACCATGTAGGTCAAGGTGTTTTAGGTACATTTCAGATTTTTGATTTCGGATTTTAGATTGACGCGAGTATACAACAAGAGGGTCGGATAAACAAACGAGACCCTAAAGGTTTCCAAAACCTTTAGGGTCTTGATCAAAATCGTCGCCACGTAATGACTTGCGGAAACAGCGCGCGGAGAAAATCCGCGCCGGCTTGAATGGCATCGGCATCCGTCGTCATGACCGGGATGTGTAGGCGCATCGTCATTACACCTTGTTCGGGATCGCGATTGAAATCGTTCCACAAATACCAGTAGAGCGCGACGCGGCGTTCGCCATTTTTTTCGAGTGTCGCTTTTTGCACATGGATATTTTTTTCGCCAATGGCAATCGGCGCGACGCCGTGCTCGACGAGCGCCAACCCGGCGGCGGGATACGAGGTGATGGGGGTGTGCTCGAACAGGACG
>CAZPIR010000140.1:0-8633 GCA_964586085.1 uncultured Anaerolineaceae bacterium
CCCTCGCCGGTGCGCATCTCGGCGATCTTGCCCTGGTGCAGGACCATGCCGCCGATCAGCTGAATGTCGAAATGGCGCATGTTCAGCACCCGCTTGCCCGCCTCGCGAACGACGGCGAATGCTTCGGGCAACAATTCGTCGAGCGTCGCGCGTTCGGCGGCGACGAGTTTTTTCTGCGCGTCCTTGAGCCGCTCTTCGAGCATTTGCCGGTCTGTCGCATCCGCTGCGCGATTCAATTCCTCTTGCAATTCCTGGGTCTGCTGACGCGGAGCCGCAAGCGCGTCGTTCAGATGCGCGCGAAACTCGGCGGTCTTGGCGTGCAGTTCCGCATCTTTGAGCGCGTGAAACTCGGCTTCGAGCGGATTGATTTTTTCCTTGACGATCTTCCAGCAACGTTGCACTTGTTTTTCGCTGGGGTCGCCAGCAATTTTGGTGTACAGGTTTTTCAGCATAGCTTGAAATTACTCTTTTTCATCGCAAAGACGCGAAGAACGCCAAGAAAAAATCTTTGCGTTCCTCGCGTCTTTGCGGTTGATTAATTACGCATCCTTGAGATATTCGCCCACACTGCGTCCTTCGTGGGTGCGCGCCACTGTTTCGGCGAGCAAGGGCGCGACGGACAAAACCTTGAAATTCGGCAGACGTTTTTCCGGCGGCAGAGGCACGGTATCGGTACAAATAAATTCTTCGATGGGCGCATCGCGCAAACGCTCGATGGCGGGGTGGGAGAGAATGGCGTGCGTGCAAACGGTTGAGACGGTTCGCGCGCCACTACGCTTGAGCAAGTAAACCGCTTCGGTCAGCGTGCCGGCAGTGTCCACTTCGTCGTCCACGAGAATCGCATTCTTGTCCTGCACGTCGCCAATCACGGTGAGCGCCTGCGCTTTGGGGTCGTTGCCAATGCGACGCTTTTCGACGAAGGCCAGGGGCGCATCGAGGCGACGCGCAAAGTTGCGCGCTTTTTTAGCAAAACCCAGGTCGGCGGAAACGACGACCGCATCCGGAATTTTCTTTGCCGCGAGATACTCGCTGAGAATTGGGAACGCCGAGAACTCGTCGCCGGGAATGCTAAAGAAACCCTGGATTTGTCCGGCGTGCAAATCGAACGTCATGTACCGGTCCGCGCCAGCCGTCACGATCAAATCGGCGAGCAAGCGCGCGGTGATCGGCACGCGCGGTTGATCTTTTTTGTCACTTCGGCTGTACGCATAGAACGGAATGATGACGGTGATGCGGCCGGCAGACGCGCGTTTGAGCGCATCGAGCATGATGAGCATCTCCATGATATTCCGATTCACCGGCGAGCAGAGACTTTGCAACAAGAACACATCTTGCCCACGCACGCTACAGCACAGATGCACAAAAATATTTTCGTTGGGAAAATCAAACAACTCGGTTTCGGAGAGTGTGAGACCCAAGTGCCGGCAAATCGCTTCTGCCAACGGGCGATTACTGCGACCACTGAGCAGAGCTAATTCGCCGTACATTTTTGCCATGCGAAACCTCCAAAACCGGTCAGCACCACACTGACCGATTTTACTTTTCTTGAATTACAATCGTTTGAATCACATCGCCCTTGGCGATCTTGTCGACCACGTCCATGCCTTGTGTAACCTGACCAAATGCGGTGTACGCGCCATCGAGATGCGGCGTGGCTTCGAGCGTGATGTAAAACTGACTGCCGCTCGAATCGCGTTTGGGATTTTGCGCGTCGCCCAAACGCGCCATCGCAATTGCGCCCTTGACGTGCTTGAGTTTGATCTCAGCGGGAACCGTGTAACCGGGTCCGCCCGTGCCATCGCCGAGCGGGTCGCCGCCCTGGATCACAAAGTTGGGTTCGACGCGATGGAATTTCAAATCGTTATAAAAGCCACCCTGGGCAAGCGCGACGAAATTATTGACTGTGATGGGTGCATCCTTGACGGCAAGCTCGACCACAATATCGCCTTTGGCGGTTTTGATGGTGGCGACGTACTGCTTGTTGATATCAATAATCGTTCGCGGTAGGGTCTTTAACAAGTTATTGCGTTTCTCAGGTGGAACTTTTTCGATGGCGCCGGGTTTGGTTGGCGTCGAGGTGGGCAGAGGTGTTGGTGCATTGCCGGCAGTGGGCATCGCGATCATCGTCGGCGTGGGCGCGACGGTGGGCGTGGCGCAAGCCGCCATCAACACCAACAGAGTCAACAACGCAATAAGCGAGCCGAACAAGAAACATCCTTTCCGATTAGTAACCGGTCTTGCTTGCCAATTTTCTTTCTGCATGGCAGTTTGTGCCTCCACGATCAGTTGGTCTGTGTTTTTATAGTGACTGGCGTACATCAATCGCGCTTTACGTAACGCGGCGAGCGCTTCGTTGTAACGTTGAGCTTGAAGATGAGCTTGACCTTGTTGATACAAGCCATCAATCTCTTTCATCCGCAACGCCCATTGCAATTTCGCTTCCGCACCCTGAATCAAACGGTCGAGCGCGAGCAGTTGACGATACAGAGCAATCACCTTGTCCCAATCTTCCGCCGTCGTCGCTTCGTCCGCTTGCTTTAACAATTGTTCGATTTGTTCGGTATGATCCTGCGGCGTGCTCATCCTCACTCCGTAAAATGTCCATCGCGCAAATGGCACGTGTCGTTCAACAGCTGAACGACCGCGCGTTCCGTCCGCCAATCTACCAGACTGACCGAGGCATTGTCAAGTTGGAACGGCGTGCGCCGACGCACATCGAGTTCAACCAACGTGGCGAGCATCATGCCGATTGTGCCGCCGTGCGAAACGATGGCGATGCGTTTAGCATCGGCGTGGCGCGCACGCACCTCATCGAGAAACGCGCAGACGCGTTCGTGCAAGTGTGCATGTGTTTCACCTTGCGGCATATTCAAAGGCAATTGTTGTTCGTGCCACGCGTGAAATAAATCCGGAAATTGCATTTTGAATTCGTGAACAGTCAGTCCTTCCAATTCACCCAGATGTTTCTCTTCGAGACGCGCATCGGCAATGAGCGTGTGTCCCAGTTTCTCTGCAATGATCGCGGCAGTCGCGCGCGCGCGCGTGAGCGGGCTGGTGTAGATGACATCGAACGATTCGTTTGCCAAACGCGCGGCAAGTTGTTGCGCTTGCCACGTACCACGCACGTTAAGCGGAATGTCAATCGCACCCTGAATGCGCCCGGCACGGTTCCAATCCGTTTCGCCGTGACGAATAAACCACAGTTGCAATGCTCTACTCCGCTGGCACCAGATTCATTTTCGCAACCGCATCGGTCACATTATGCGCCCAAAGGAAAATGCGATTGTAGGGTTTGACCTTGTAATACTCTTGCGGATAAAAAATTTCGCGCGTCGTCATGTCCACGCAATAGCGTTCGATCCAGCTCTCGCGTTCACCCGATGCGAGTTTCTGTCCGCGCACGAGCTTGTCCGTAATCTCGAACAAGCGCACGCACATGCGAAACTCGTACCCAATCAAACCGAGCGGCTCTGCCCACGCGCCAAGTTTATTTTCAAACACGCTCAGTACGCATTCCTGGCGCAAATTCAAATCGGCAAAACCTGGGATGCTCGGATAAATCGGGAACGATGCCGCCCAACCGGAATCCACCATCAGCAAGTTGAACGTGGCGCGTTCTTTGCGCGACATTCGCGCAATTTCGTCTGCGTTGTACGATGGAGCCAGGTACGCCAGCAAGCGTCCGTACTGGTCGAAATGTTCACTCGCCGCCCACAGGAACACGCGGCGTTTCGTTCCATTCGGGCGCGTAAGTTTATCGGTGAGCAGTTGGTTGAATTGCGCGGCGGCACTCAGACCTTGTTGTTCTTGCAACGTGCCCGCCGTGCCGGTTGCCAACCTGGGTTGCAAATATTGCGCCAAACCATCGCTAATCGGCGCTTTGCCTTGTTGAATCCAATCCGCCAATTGCTTGAACTTGGCATCTTGCTTGGAGGGATGCTGGGTGCCGGGGTAATGCACTTCCGGGGTGTCAATGCTCAGCATCCGAATCGAAACGGAAATCGAAGGCGTGTCGCCATCGGTCGCACGCAGATATTCTTTATCGCCGAGACTATCGAGTTCGAACCCTTGCGGGTCCCAAAAAATCTTGACCTTGGACATTCATCCTCCTCGAATGATCTGCTCCGCCGCGCTGTAAACATCGCATTCGCGCGCCGCAATTTTTTCGATGAGGGTTTCGACGCGCGCGCCATTCACGCCGCCGAGCAGACGAGCCAGCAACTCGCGTTGCACAACCAGTTCCAACTCTGCACGCACACGCGCACGTTCGCGCGCGGCAAACAAATTTTGTTGATCGAGGTACGCGCGATGCTTGGCAATCCAGTCCACCACATTCGCCACGCCCTCGCCCTTGACCGCAATCGTTTTGAGTACCGGTGGGCGCCAATCATTTTCGCGCATGGGCTTGAGATTCAAATTCATTTCGAGCGCGGCAACCGTCGCATTCACTTCATCGCGATCCGCTTTGTTGACAACGAGCACGTCGGCAATTTCGAGAATGCCGGCTTTGATCGCTTGAATGTCATCGCCCAACCCCGGCGCTTCGACAACGAGCGTCGTGTGCGCGTTCTTGGCAATGTCCACTTCGTTCTGTCCCGCGCCGACAGTTTCGATCAACACCACATCGAACCCAGCCGCATCGAGCACCTTGATCGCATCCGCCGTCGCCACCGCGAGTCCTCCGAGCGAGCCGCGCGTTGCCATCGAGCGAATGAACACGCTGGCATCGCCGGACAAATCTTGCATTCGTAAACGATCACCCAGGATCGCGCCGCCCGTAAACGGACTAGTCGGGTCTACGGCAATAATGCCGACGCGTTGGTCGCGTCGGCGAAATTGTTTGGCGATTTCATTGACAAGCGTGCTCTTGCCGGTGCCCGGCGCGCCGGTAATTCCAATCAGGTGCGCGCGTCCGGTGAATCGAAAAATCGCGGCGATGGTTTCGCGTGCTTGATTGCCGCCCCGCTCGACCGCACTGAGTGTGCGCGCCACCGCGCGCGGATTGCCGGCGCGCAACGCTTCGATCTGCGAACGCTCCACTAGCCGGCGGCTCCACGATGCGCGGCAACTTGAACGCGAATAAAAGCGGCTAGGTCCTGGGTAGAAGTGCCGGGACCGAACACGCCGGCAAAGCCCATCTGTTTGAGCGTGGCAATATCTTCTTCGGGAATGATGCCACCGCAAACAAGCAAGGCGTCGTCAATCCCTTTGCTTTTCAATTGCTCGACAATGCGCGGAAACAAATCCATGTGTGCGCCGGACAAGATCGAAAGTCCCACCACATCCACGTCTTCTTGCAATGCCGCTTCGGCAATCATTTCCGGTGTTTGGCGAATGCCGGTATAAATCACTTCCATGCCGGCGTCGCGCAACGCACGCGCCACCACTTTGGCACCGCGATCATGCCCATCCAGTCCTGGTTTGGCAATCAACACCCGAATCGGTCGGTCACTCATGCTTACCCTCCGCGATAATGTCGCGTGCATTATACATCAAATCGAAATGATTGGAAAAGCAGTTCGGCGGCGGATTTGGCGAGCCGCAAAATCGTCCCGGAAATTCACAGAAAATTCTCACGCAATGCTGTGGCTAGCTTGCGACGGTTTGACAAATTAGCGATTCCAGTTAAACTGTTTACGGTGTTTACAAAAATAAAGGGGCGGCAAAAAATGAAAAGCAAATCCGAATCGCCGGGACGACGCGCGCTGACACATCAAGCCACGCGCGACGAAATTCTCGACCGCGCACGCGAGCAGATCGCCGAGGTTGGCGCGTCGGCCTTGTCGCTTCGCGCGATTGCGCGCGACATGCAAGTGACACCGCCCGCCCTGTATCGCTATTTTGGCAATCGCGATGATTTGGTCACCGAACTCATCATCGCCGCATTCCGCTCGCTTGCCGACACGCTCCAAGCCACACGCGATGCCGGAGCGAGCAATCACGCGCACACCTTGTTCAACATCGCGCAAAATTATCGCAAGTGGGCACTCACCCATCCGCAAGATTATCTGTTGATTTTCGGCACGCCAATTCCGGGTTATGTTGCGCCGATGGAACGCACATTGGTCGAAGCCAAATGCAGTCTCGATGTCTTGATTGACGAGTTGGCAGAAGCGCATCAAGCCGGCGCGCTCGACTTGCCGGCATCGTATGCGCGTCCACCGGCAACTCTGCAAGCCCAGATGAACGCTTGGAAAAAAAATTACGGGTATGCCGCACCCGCGCCGATTTTACATCTCGCCCTCGTCTACTGGAGCCGCTTGCACGGCATTGTCATGCTCGAACTCGACAGCCAGATTCAACCGATCCTGGGCAACGCCGATGATTTTTTCCGCGCCCAAGTGATCGAAATGCTGGGGCAAGTTGGACTGACCATCAAATAATCTGCATCACCAAAATAAAATCAAGGCAAGCCGATGACAACATCCATGATTTTTCCAAACGATTTTGTGTGGGGCGCGGCAACCGCGGCGCATCAAATCGAAGGCGCGTGGAACCAGGACGACAAGGGCGAATCCATTTGGAATCGGTTCGATCACACGCCGGGCAAAATTTTCAACGGCGAGACCGGCGATGTCGCGTGCGATCATTATCATCGTTATCGCGACGACGTAGCGTTGATGAAAAACCTGGGTCTGCGCGGTTATCGTTTCTCGACCGCGTGGACACGCGTGTTTCCAAACGGACGCGGTGCCATCAACCAAGCCGGTCTCGATTTTTATGATCGGCTCGTGGATGAGTTGCTCGCGGCAAACATTCAACCGTTTCTCACTTTGTATCACTGGGATTTGCCGCAGGCGTTATTCGAAATTGGCGGTTGGGGCAATCGTGATGTGTGCAATTATTTTGCCGATTACACCGCGCTCATGGTCAAGCGGCTCGGTGATCGCGTGCAAAACTGGACGACATTTAACGAGCCGTATGTCGTCGCGTTTCTAGGTCATCAACTTGGCATTCACGCGCCGGGCTTGCAAGATGATTTGCTCACCTTCAAAGTCACACACAATTTGCTCGTCGCGCACGCGCAAGCCACGCAAGTGATTCGCGCGATTGCGCCACGCGCGAACGTCGGCATTGTCCTCGATTTTACACCGATTGAACCGTTGCACGACACCGACACAAATCGCGCCGTCGCCGAAAACATCTGGCAGAAAAATGGCGCGCTGTTCGCCGATCCACTTTTCCGCGCGCACTATCCGCTCGCCGTGCAGGACAGCATCGAGCAACTTGGCGACACAATTCGCCCGGGCGACCTGGGAATGATGGCGCAGAAACTCGATTATGTCGGCGTGAATTTTTATCGGCGGCATGTGGTAGACGAACAGAGTAACGTGATTCACGTCCCTGGTTCCGAGTACACCGAAATGGACTGGGAAGTTCACGCGCCGGCATTTACCTCTCTGCTCACGCGGCTCAATCGCGATTATCGTTTGCCGCCGATCTATATCACCGAAAATGGCGCGGCATTCCCGGACGAAATCAGTGCGGATGGTCACGTGCATGACCCACGCCGCATCAATTATTTGCGCGAGCACATCGCGGCAATCGGCGAAGCAATGAGGCAAGGCGTGGACGTGCGCGGCTATTTTGTGTGGTCGTTGTTGGACAATTTCGAGTGGGCGTACGGATTTTCCAAACGCTTTGGCATCGTCTACACAAATTACACCACGCAAAAACGTATCATCAAAGACAGCGGCAAGTGGTACGCACAGTTGATTACACAAAACAAATTGCCCTAACCTGGATTTGACAACATCATCGCTCTGGATATAATAGCCCACGATGTTCCGAGTTCTGCTTCAACAACCGACAGATGTTTTCCGCCCAGATGCGCGAGGCCGCGCGGGCGGACAGTTATTGTTTTTTTGAGAGAGCCATTTATTTATGGCTCTCTTTTTTTATGCCCGGAGGTGAAATGAAATTACCCGGTCTGATTGATCCGCACGTTCATTTTCGCGACCCAGGCGCAACGCACAAGGAATCCTGGGACACCGGCACATCCGCCGCGCTTGCAGGCGGATTCACGTGTGTGCTCGACATGCCGAACAACACGCCGCCCATCACAGACGCCGTAACGCTCGCGGCGAAACAGGAAATTGCGCGCGCGAATGCGCGATGCGATTACGGCATTCATCTCGGCGCGGGCGCGGACAATGTCGAGAGTGCGGTGTCGCTCGCGCCGCAAGTGACCGGTTTGAAAATGTATCTCGACCAAACCTTTGGTCCCTTGCGTCTCGATTCGCTCGATGCGCTCGTCGGTCACGCGCAAAATTGGAATGCGAACACGCCGCTCCTATGCCACGCCGAAGGTCGCACGATTGCGGCGGCGATGCTCGTTGCGCAGTTGGCAAATCGTCCGGTGCATATTTGCCACGTCGCGCGCCAAGAAGAAATTTTGTTGATTCGCGCGGCAAAGGAACGCGGACTGCGTGTTACGTGCGAGGTCGCGCCGCATCATCTCTTTCTCGACGATACCCACATTCCCACGATTGGCGTGGGACGATCCGAAGTGCGCCCGCGTGTTGCATCGGAACAAGACCGTGCCGCAATGCGCGCCAACCTCGATGTGATTGATTGCTTCGCAACCGATCACGCGCCGCACACGCGCCAAGAAAAAGATTCGAGCAAACCGC
>CAZPIR010000141.1:0-1659 GCA_964586085.1 uncultured Anaerolineaceae bacterium
GTTCGAGCAAGTTCACGGCGGCGAGACACGCGGCGGTGTCGGCGGGCGTGACCGCGCTCGAAAACAAAAATGGTCGCGCACGTTGCCGAATCCAGTCCACGACAATTTTCTTGCCGGCAATCACACCGCCCATCACGCCGAACGCCTTTGAGAGCGTGCCGATTTCCAAATCGAATTTGCTGTGCAAACCAAAATGATCCACGATGCCGCGCCCGCCGCGTCCAACCACACCTTCGCCGTGCGCGTCGTCCACCATCGTGATGACGTTGTAGCGCTCACACACCTCGTACAATTTATCGAGCGGCGCCATGTCGCCGTCCATCGAGAACACACCATCGGTCACGAGCAGAGCGCGGCGATAGTTGCCGATGTTTTCGCGAATGACGCGCTCGGCGTCCGCTACATCGCAGTGTTCGTAAATCAAAATTTTCGCGGACGACAAGCGACAGCCGTCAATGATGCTCGCGTGATTGAGTCGGTCGGTGAAAATCACATCGTCCTTGCCGACGATGGGCGGGATGGCGGCTTGATTCGCGCAAAAACCGGATTGCACGTACAGCGCGTCCTCAACACCCTTGAACGCGGCGATGCGTCGCTCGAATTCGCGATGCAGTTCGAGCGTGCCCGCGATGCTTCGCACGGCGGCGGGACCGACGCCCCAATCATCAATCGCTTGTTTCGCGGCATCGCGCAACCGCGCATCATTCGCGAGACCCAGGTAATTGTTCGTGCAAAAATTCAGGACGCGCTTGCCATCCACAATCATCCACGCGCCGCACGGCGAGCCAATCGTGCGAATCGTGTTGAGCAGACCTTGTTGTTTGAGCGCGTCGAGTTCGTCGGTAATCCATTGGAGTTTGTTTGACATGATAACCTCGTGACGAAAGACCGAGGACGGAGGACGGAGGAAATGCTTCGGTCATCCGTCTTCCGTCCTTCGTCATTCACTCACCCAATCCAAAATGACTTTGCCGGAATTTCCCGACCGCATCACCTCGAACGCTTTTTCAAATTCGGTGTAATGGAATTTGTGTGTGATGACCGGGCTAATGTCCAAGCCACTGAGCAACATGGATTGCATCAAGTACCAGGTCTCGTACATCTGCCGACCGTAGATACCTTGAATCGTCAGCATGTTGAAAATGACCGTGTTCCAATCAATCGTAAATTCCTGATTTGGAATTCCAAGCAACGCGATCTTGCCGCCGTGACACATGTTCGCGAGCATATCACGCAACGCCGCGCCGTTGCCGGACATTTCGAGACCCACGTCGAATCCTTCTTTCATGCCCAGTTCTTTTTGCACATCGGCGATACTTTTCTCGCGCACATTGAGCGCAACCGTCGCGCCCATTTTTTTGGCAAGGTCAAGGCGGTACGGATTCACGTCCGTTGTGACGATGTAACGCGCGCCGGCTTTTTTTGCAACAGCGGTTGCCATGATGCCGATGGGTCCCGCGCCAGTGATGAGCACATCTTCGCCCAGCACTTCAAACATCAACGCCGTGTGTGTCGCGTTGCCGAACGGATCAAAGATGCTGAGAATGTCCAGCGGAATCCTGGGATCGGCGTGCCACACGTTCGAGACCGGAATGCTGATGTACTCGGCGAACGCGCCGGGACGGTCGTGACGCTGGATTCGACGAATGCCGTGGTACG
>CAZPIR010000141.1:1669-8627 GCA_964586085.1 uncultured Anaerolineaceae bacterium
GTGTCCTTGCACAGATGACGACGACCGGCGAGACAGTTGCGACATCGTCCGCAAACGATGTGTCCTTCGCCGGACACCACATCGCCGATGTTGATGTCGTGGACGTTTGCGCCGATGGCGGCAATCGTGCCGACAAATTCGTGACCAATCGTCATCGGCACGGGAATTGTTTTTTGCGACCACGCATCCCAGTTCCAAATGTGCACGTCCGTGCCGCAGATTGAGGTCTTGTGAATTTTGATGAGCACATCATTGATGCCGATTTCCGGCACGGGCACGTCTTCCATCCACAAACCGGGTTGCGCATATTTTTTGACTAGAGCTTTCATGGTAACTCCATGGTCGGCAGTAGACAGTCGCCAGTATTGTGCCGACTGTTGACTGTTGACTGGCGACTAACGACTAAATTGTTTTTCCATCCACGCCGCAATGTGTTGAAATGCTTGTGCGCCGCCGGCATCGGTTGCGAACGAGTGACCCGACCCAGGAACGACATAGTATTCTTTATCGCTGGGAATCGTGTCGAACACCTTGCGCGTACTTGCGGGTTGCACGATCTTGTCCAACTCGCCTTGCACTATGAGCGCCGGCACGCGCACATTCGCCGCGCATGCAAGCGCATCCTGGGTCAACAAATTCGGAATGCTGTCCGCGCAAATCCAGCGTTGCAAAAAGCCGGCGCGTTCGGCGGTGATGCGCGCGGCATCGTCCGCAAAAATATCCTTGTAGCCAACGCGATAGGGCAGGTAGAGTGACTTGTGGGTAAATTGTTTTTGCCATTCGTTGAAGCGCATCGCGTTTTGGTACAATCCCAGTTCGCTGGGCGCGATCTCATCGCGCAGGCGACCGACCGTCGCGCCGGCGACGACAGCGCGCACCCGCGCATCGTGTGCCGTCGCGCAAATCACCGCGCCGCCGCCGAGCGAGTGCCCGAATAGCGCGATGCGATCATTGTCCACGCCGGGATGGGCTTCGATGTAATCAATTGCATTTCGCAAATCCTCGACCCAGTTGGCTTCGGACACATAACCGCGTAGTCCTTCGCTTGCGCCGTGTCCGCGAAAATCAAACGCGAGGGTCAAGTAGCCGCGTTCGCAAAAGAGCGCGGGATAATCGCCAAACTCGTGATGCTCGGAGAGCAAGCCGTGCGCAAAAACAATGACTGGGTGGGGTGGTGGGGTAGTGGGTTCGTGCAAAACGCCGCGCAGTGCTTCACCTGTGCGGGACTTGAATTCAATGTGTCGCATGATTGACCTCGATGTGAAAACGTGGGGAAATTTTTGGGGATAGGGTGAATGGCATCATTGCCTCTGTGAAAATTATACCACAATCGAGAGGAATAAAAAATGTAGGGACGTTGCATGCAACGTCCCTACATAACATTATTTTCTAGCGCAAGCCCGCGAACAAATCTTTTTCACGGCGTGGTTTGCGATTCAAGCGTGACTCGGCGAGCGCATAGTACTCGGTCTCCAAATGCACCTGACGTTCTTTGGTCAGCCAGCGCACGAAATCGGATGCTTCACTGCGTTGACAGTACAGCGCCTTGTTGACCGCGCCGGTAAATTCGGAAACATCGAGTGAGGTCGTGATGCTCTCATCGGGCACGGCGTGAATGCCTTGGACGTCCCATTGTGTGACCACGCTTTGTGGCAGAACGCAATAGTATAGTTTTTGCGGCGAGTACGTGCCCAGCCCTTCGCGAAAGTGATGCGGAAACTTGTCGGCTTTGCCGGCAGAGTGAAATGCGGCAGTCGCCACACGGCTGATGATTTGATGTTCCTTGTCGCCGGACAAACCATCCGGACCAAATGTGACAATGACCTGAGGTTGCAGTTCGCGAATCAAGCGCACAAGCTGGTCTTCGATAATGGACTCGTCAATCTTGTCCAGGTCGCCGGGCAAAATATCGAAATAGCACGCGCGGCGAATGCCGGTCGTGCGGCATGAGCACAAGCGGTCACGCGATTCGCGCACGTGCTTCATCGCATCGAGCGGCACGGTGTGTGCTCCGGCATTATGCGGATTGGTGCGCGTGGTCGTTACGAGCGAAACGCGAATGCCTTCGCTGGCGTACTTGGCGAGCGTGCCCGCCGGTCCAAACGATTCGTCTTCGGGGTGCGCAAAGACGGCGAGCAAGGATAATTTCTCGCCGGTCAAAGTGTGCTCACGCAATGTCGAGTCTGCAGAAACACGAGCCATATCACGCCGCCTTTTTCAGGTTGGTAGATTCTTTGACCGCGAGCGCGATCTCTTTTTGGGACGCGCGAAAGCGGGTCAAGAGACCGGCTTCGCTTTCTTTGTTGATGGTTGTCAAAACAAATTTGCTACACTGTGCGCAACCACCGCGCTCACGATATCGTTTAATGTCGCAGGTCACACAGCCATTCACGCGAATCATCGTCAGCGCAAATGCCAAGGCATCGGGATCGGTCGCGGGCAGTTTGGCGATGCGTGCGACCAATTCCTGCCAACGTGGTCCGCGTAGATTGGCGAGCGTAGCCACAGCCGCATGAGCGAATAGAAATTCAGATACCAGTTGCATGTTTACTTCTCTTTCAGGTCAGCCGGGATTATAGCACAATTCAAAACAGTTCAACTTAAAATAGTGTATGAAATCCGCGTAATGGTTGCCATTTGCCAGTGAAACGGTTACAATGGCGATGCAAGATAACTTGACACAATTTGTGAATGGAAGACAATCTACCAAGATTGCGGCGCCTATTTCTTGCGTGCGCCAATAAATTCTGCCAGTTTCCTGCTTCCATTTTAACCTGAAACCTAAAACAAGCAAACCACAAGTCATGCCCACACTCGTACATCTTTCCGATCTCCATTTTGGTCCCGCGTACTTTCCGCGTCTCGGCGAACTGATTTTGCAAGAGATTGCCACACTCAAGCCCGATATCGTTGTCGTGTCCGGCGATTTTACGATGCGTGGTCGTCACACCGAGTATGCCGAGGCACGCGCCTATCTCGAACGCCTGCCAGCGCCGACCTTGACGATTCCCGGCAATCACGACCAGCCCTTGTTTGCGCCGGTCGAGCGTTTACTGCGTCCGATGGCGCGGTACGAAAAATATATTCATGCGAGTGCCGATGCAACGCTGAATACGCGCGGATGGTTTGTTGCCGGCGTAAACGACAATCGCCCGATTTTGCCCGGCGGATTTTGGTCGCGCGCGCAACGCGCGTGGCTGGTGCGCGAATTTGCGAACGCGCCGAGCCAAGCCATCAAGGTTTTTACAACGCACCATCAACTCGATTGGGCGGGCAAGCGGAAACCGGCAGGCGTATGGTTTCCAACCCAGGCGTGTGAATTTCTGGCGCGGCAGGGTGTCGCGTTGGTGTTGAACGGACACACGCACGTGGCTGATGCGATTCAAACACCCGAAGGCATGGTCATCGCGCGCGCGGGCACGGCGACGAGCAATCGCAGGCGACACGGTAACACGAACAGTTATAATTTCATCACGTGCGACGAAAAAACGATTTGCGTTTTTGTGCGTCAGTACGATGAACGCGCGGATGCGTTCGTCGCGGAACGTGCGTTTACGTTTCCGCGTAAAAAATAAATCGCAAGCTGGATAAACAATGGATATACAAAAAATCGTACTCATCTGGCCCGGGCGCGAAGGTCGCATCTTTGGGAAAGCGCCCGGCTCACCGTACACCTTGATGCGTCTCGCCAGTCTCGTCCCGCCGGAAATTCCGGTTGAAATCTGGGATGAAGACCTGTCCGCATTGCCACTGCATCAGATCAATGCGCACACGTTGGTTGGCATCACGAGCAAGACGCTGACCATCGAACGTGCCAAAGAGATTGCGCTCGATGCGCGGCAACGCGGTGCGCGCGTGGTCGTGGGCGGCACGCACGCGACCTTGATTCCCGAAGAGGTTGCAGAGTGGGCAGACGTGACAGCGGTGGGCGAAGGTTATTACATCTGGCCCCAAATTATTGGCGACGCAATTCATGATCGTTTGCAAAAAATGTACGTGGACGAATCGTGGGCGAACCTTGCCGGTGTTGCGCCGATCACGGATCGCGTGCTCAAGCTGGTGAACGAGCATCGCGATTATTGGACGCCGTTCATGGAAATCACACGCGGCTGTCCGCGTGATTGCCACTTTTGCACGGCAATTCGCGTGAGCGGCAAGGTCATGCGCCTTCGCCCAATTGACGAAGTCGTGGACGAAATTCAACGCCGCCGCATCAAACGATTTTTTCTGACCGACGATAATTTCGGCTTGAACTTTCGCACCAGTCCGGATTACATGGTGCAGTTGTTCAACGCGTTGGCAAAACTGGACCTCAATGGCTGGACCGCGCAGGCGGAAATGATGGTCGGCAATTTCCCCGAGATGCTCGACCTGGCGCGCCAAGCGCACCTCGACAAAATGTTTATCGGCTTTGAGTCCATCAACGCGAGCAATCGGCGTGACCTGGGTGGCAAGAGCAAGGGCAACGTCGAAGAATACAAACGCATCATTGACGTGGTGCATCAACACGGCATTGGTGTGGTCGGCTTGTTCGTCCTGGGTCTCGACGGCGACACGACCGATGTGTTTGAGAACACCTGGGATTTTGTGCGCGATAGCGGACTCGATAGCGTGAGTTTCACGATCATGACGCCTTATCCTGGGACTGAATTGCGTCGTGAGTATGTCGAACAAGGTCGCTTGCTCGATGAACCCTGGAGCAAGTACGACACCGCGCACGTTGTGTTCAAGCCCAAGCAAATGACAGCGGAACAGTTGCGCCGCGGATACGATTGGATTTGTCGGCGCGCGTACTCGTCGCTTTCGATTGCCACGCGCGGTTTGCGTGCTTTGCGTCGCCACCCGGTGCGTCAATATCATCGCCGCGCGTTTTCCAGTTTCAGCACCGATGCCGGCTATCGGCAAAGTGTAAGCCACCGCGACCGCGAGCCGGATTTTAAATGGTCTACGCCGGCACGTTTGAATCTTTCCTGATGGCAACGGATTAACGGTTTGCCGCGGTTGTCTGTGCTTCCGCCGATTTGCAACAAAGAATGCGCTTGTGGGTGTGCCGTGAACGTGTTCTGGCTTTGCTCGTAACTCATGAAATGATTGTCGTGGATTGCTCGACGGATGCGCCGCCGTAATCGAATAAATATAAAAAAATTTATAAAAATTCAACACGAACATTGTACAAATAATTGACGCATTCTCTGCACGATGCTATAATATTGCCACTGTTTGATTTTGAGGAGGCACGTCTTGCGCGTTCTACTGATTAACCCGCGTTTTCAACTTCCCATTGATACTCGCACAACCCCGCATCTGGGTCTGGCGTACCTTGCCGCTGTTAGCGAACGACACGGCGACGAGGTGCGCATCTTTGATATGGACATCGAAGATGTCAAGTTGACTGATTTCGTCAGCGACTATCGCCCGGACATTGTGGGCATTACGAGTAACACGCCTCAGGTCAAACAAGGTTGGTCTGCCGCGCGTGAAATTAAATCGGTGTTAGATGTGACAGTAGTGCAGGGTGGTCCGCACGTCTCGGCTCTACCGGAAGAATCGGCGTCGCGTCCGGAAATTGATGTGGTGGTGCGCGGCGAAGGTGAAGACACCTGGATCAATTTGTGTGAAGTGGTCGCGCAAGCCAAAGCCGCCAACCCCAATTTCAAATCCCAGGAATTGCATGACCCCGCGCAAAAATTGCTCGACGGCGTGCTTGGCATCACGTACCAAACGCTCGATGGGCGCATCCGCCACACGCACGAGCGTCCCGCTATCGCTGACCTGGATTCGTTGCCGTATCCGGCGTACAAATATTTCAAGATGGATCGCTACACCTCGCTTCAACCGCCGATGGATGCGATTGAGATGGGCAAATCGTTCAGCATCATGACCTCGCGCGGCTGTCCGTATCGTTGCACGTTTTGCTCGCAAAGCGTGATGGCGGAAAAGTGGCGCGCGCGTTCGCCCGAAAGCGTCGTGAAAGAATGGAAGCATCTTGTCGAAGAATTGGGCGCGCAGGAAATCGGCATTCTCGATGATTCGGCGAACATCAATCGCAAACGCCTGCACGAGTTGTGCGATTTGCTCATCAAGGAAAAACTGAATCACGTACCCTGGATTCTCATCAACGGCATTCGCGCGAATCTCGCGGATGAAGAATTGCTCAAGCACATGAAAGATGCCGGGTTGCTTCGGCTTGCATTCGGCGTCGAGACCGGCGACGAAGATATCCTCGAATCCATTGACAAGCGTGTGACGCACGACCAGATTCGTCAGGCGTTCAAGAATGCGAAAAAGGTTGGACTCGAAACGGTTGGCTTTTTCATCATTGGCTTGCCGGGTGACACGGAAGCGACGATGGAAAAGACAATTCAATTTGCGTGCGAACTCGATCCGCTTGTCGCCAACTTTTCGATGATGACGCCGTATCCTGGAACGAAGGTCTGGGAGCAAGTGCACCGCAACGGCGGGCGCATGTTGGTCAAGGATTGGCAGGATTACGTGTTCTTTGAAGGCAAGGCGCGTTTTGAATTGGGCGAGACGACGGCGAGCGCGCAAGAGAAAAAATGGAAAGAGGCATATCGTCGCTTTTATCTGCGTCCGCATCGCGTGTTGATGACGTTGATGCGCAAATCGACGTGGCAACATTTCCCGCGCACACTTCGTATGGCGTTGAAAATTGTTCTGCCCAAGAAAACGAAAGACGATGTTAAAGCCATCGTCGAGGAGACCCAGGTTGCATGTTGATCGGAACGGCGATCAATGGCGGATCACCAAAAATGAATTCAAGGAACTGTTGAACGTTTTCAACTTTTATCTCATTGTCGGCTTGACGTTGGGTGTCACAGCGGCAACGATTGCGGTGAATGGCGGAATCGTGTTTGTGAAAAGCACGTACGGTTTACCCGTGCCGCCGCGATTTTTTACGGCGGCAATTGTGATGGCAATCGGCTTGCTCACCAGTTTG
>CAZPIR010000142.1:0-8579 GCA_964586085.1 uncultured Anaerolineaceae bacterium
TGCTCTGCAAACCAGGCACGCTGACCGAAGCCGAATGGGTCGAAGTCCGGCGGCACGCCGAAATCGGCGCGACGATTTTGCGCGGCATTCCATTTTTGCACAATGCCCTGCCGCTCGTCTCCGCACATCACGAACGCTGGGACGGCAGTGGTTATCCCGAAGGACTCGCCGGCGAAGCGATTCCGCTCACCGCGCGCATCTTTGCCATCATTGACGTGTACGATGCGCTCATCTCGGATCGCCCGTACCGCAAAGCCTGGAGCGAACCACAAGCCCGCGAGTTTATTCGCACGCAATCCGGCACCTGGTTCGACCCGCATCTCGTTCGCATCTTTTTAGATTTGCAAACCGAACAGTAAGGTTGAAAGGCAACATGCGAATTCTTTTATACACCGGCAAAGGCGGCGTGGGTAAAACCAGCGTCGCGGCGGCAACCGCTCTGCGATGCGCCGACCTGGGTTATCGCACCGTCGTCATCAGCACCGATGCCGCGCACTCGCTCGCCGATTCATTCGACCTGCCCATCGGCAACGAGCCGATTGAACTTGCGCCGCACCTCAAGGGTCAAGAGATTGATGTCTTGCATCAGATGGAACGTTACTGGGGCACCGTGCAAGAGTGGGTCACATCTGTGCTCTCGTGGCGCGGCATGGACGAATTGATTGCCGACGAAGCGAGCGTTTTACCAGGCATGGAAGAACTAGCCAGTCTCTTGCAAATCGTCTACCTGCACGACAGCAACGAGTACGATATTATCATCGTGGACTGCGCGCCGACCGGCGAAACCTTGCGCCTGCTCTCGCTTCCCGAAGTTGCCGAGTGGTACTTGACCCGCATCTTTCCTCTGCAACGCCAGACCGCGCGCCTCGCCGGTCCAATCTTGCGCAGTCTCACCGATATTCCCATTCCCGACGACCAGGTTTTCGATTCGGTCAAGGATTTGATTTTGCGTCTGGATCGTATGCATCAACTTCTCTCCGAGCCGGGCAAATCGTCCGTGCGTCTCGTGCTCAACCCGGAAAAAATGGTGATCAAGGAAGCACAACGCACGTTCACGTATCTGAATCTGTACGGCTACTCGACCGACCTGATCGTGTCCAATCGCATCATCCCCGCGAGTGTCGGTGACGAATATTTTGCGGCGTGGAAAGGTTCGCAGGCGCGGTACTCGCAACTCGTTGAGGATGCCTTTGCGCCGGTGCCGATTTTCAAGGTACCGCTGATGGACCAAGAAGTGGTCGGCGTCGAGATGCTTCGCAAAATGGCGCAAGCGATTTACGGCGACCAAGACCCGACCCAGGTTTTTTACACCGAACAATCCCAGGTCATCGAAAAGCAAGCGGACGGGTACGCGTTGAAATTACGCTTGCCCTTTATCAGCAAAGAGGATGTGAACCTCTCGCGCAGTGGCGACGAGTTGGCAATCAGCATCGGCAATTTCCGGCGCAATGTGATTTTACCGCGCTCACTCGCCGCGCTCCAAGTTAAAAAAGCAAAGTTCGAAGGTGAACGCTTGGTGATTATGTTTGGCGCAACAAACTAGAAAGGGAATCGTCTCGATGAGCAACCCAGCATTCGATGAAATTATCGTCGTGCGCCCGGACACGGCGACGATGACGCGGCAACAACTGCCCTACTTTGTCGGCATCTCACAAGCAACGGCGGGCGCGACCGGCATTGCGATGAATCTCATCGTCATTCCGCCGGGCGGCGCGGCAAAACCGCATTATCATCGCGGCTATGAAACCGCCATCTATATTCTCAAGAGGCGCGTAGAAACGAATTACGGCGAGGGATTAAAAAAAAGCCTCATCAATGAGGCGGGGGATTTCTTGTTCATCCCGGCGAACGTGCCGCATCAACCGGTGAACCTGAGCCAGACCGAAGCGGCGCAAGCCATCGTCGCGCGCAACGATCCGAACGAACACGAAAACGTCGTCGAGTATGTGGTAAACAAAACGCCCTGACCTTAAGGGTCAGGGCTGGATACGTTCGATCTTGGCAATGTAACGAATGAGACTGGCATTCACCATCACGGCGTCCTGCTGAATCACGTACTTTTCGTTGGACGACATGGTGACGACAGCTTTGGTGAGCGGGAGAAAACTGTTCGTCATGTCCACCAACACGCGGCGCAAATCCAGGTCAGCAACCGTGTGCAAAATGCCACGCACTTCCATCGCATCCATCAGCATAAACACTTCGTGTTCTTGCTTGCGCGTGTAACCGTAAAAACGATGCGGTACCGGGATGGACTTTTGCGGCGGCTCGAACGCAACGGTCGCCCAGGTCTTGGGCACAACCGCCGCCGGATGCGCCTGCAAGATTTTACCGGGTTCATGCAAACGCGCGACCTCGACGTTGCGTAAACTGATCATGCTCTCGCGCCGATCATTCAAATAATCGGACAGACGTTGGTTCTTGAACAACAAATCGCCGGACACATAATGCCGACTCGTTAGAATCACTACACGATATGCTACAGCGGGTTCAACAGTTGACATGAAGCTCCCTTCTGCCTATCTTTATTCTACCCGGCGGATTGCGTGTTGTCAAACAAGTCTAACGATTTCTTTATTGTCAGTGCCGGTTTCTTATTCTGGTTTTACGCCATGAACATAGAATTGCGTTGGTTGCGATAAAAACGCCAATAAGGCTTTTTGCAAATTTCCAATATTCAAGGAGCGCTGGTCTCAATGTCGAACGAACTCGAAATTAAAAATCTGCACGTGGCAGTCGAAGGCAAGGAAATTCTCAAGGGAATTGATCTGACGATTCGCAAAGGCGAAATTCACGCGATTATGGGTCCGAATGGGTCGGGCAAATCTACGCTCGCGAACACGCTCGCCGGACATCCCAAGTATCAGGTGACCGAGGGTGATATTCTGTTCAAAGGCGAAAGCATTTTGGAATGGGGGCCCGATCAACGCGCCCAACAAGGCATGTTCCTCGCATTCCAATATCCGATGGCGATTCCCGGGGTGACCGTCGCAAACTTTTTGCGTACCGCGCTCAACGCCCGTCGCCGCGCAGTGGGCGCGAACGGCAATAGCAAGCCGATCAGCATCCCCGAATTTCGCAAACTGATGCGCGAAAAAATGGCGGTGCTCAAACTCGACGACGTGTTCGCCACGCGCTACCTCAACGATGGTTTTTCCGGCGGCGAAAAGAAACGCGTCGAAATTTTACAGATGGCGGTGCTCAATCCGGAATTTGCCGTGCTCGACGAAACCGATTCAGGTCTCGACATTGACGCACTCCGCATCGTCTCCGAGGGCGTCAACACCCTGACCGGTCCCAACCTCGGCGTCCTGCTCATCACTCACTATCAACGCTTGTTGAATTACATCAAACCGCATTTTGTTCACGTCATGGTCAAAGGAAATTTTGCGGTGTCGGGTGGACCCGAACTCGCGTTGCGTTTGGAAGAGCAAGGGTACGATTGGATTACGGAAGAGAAATAGAGTTTCAGGTTCGTGGTTTAAAGATTCACGTTAAACTTTCAACCCGTAACCGGAAACCGGTCTGGAGGAATGATGACTGAAACCGACAAGAACGTTTTCAATATTGGCGCGTCTGGCTCCGAATACACCGAAAAGTACGGATTTTACGATCCGGAAAAATATGTCTTTAAAGCAAAAAAAGGTTTGAACCGCGAGGTCGTCGAAGAAATTTCGTGGATGAAGAGCGAGCCGGAATGGATGCGTGATTTTCGTCTGCGCGCGCTCGAAACCTTTTACAAAAAGCCGATGCCGCAGTGGGGTGGCAACCTCAACGACATTAACTTTGACGACATTTACTATTTCCTGCGCGCGACGGACAAGTCCGAACGATCCTGGGACGAAGTGCCCGAAGACATCAAGCGCACGTTTGACCGACTCGGCATTCCGGAAGCGGAAAAGAAATTTCTCGCGGGCGTCGGCGCGCAGTACGAATCCGAAGTTGTCTATCACAACATTCAGGACTCGCTCAAAAAACAGGGCGTCATTTTTCTGGGAATGGATCAGGCGCTCGCCGAACATCCGGACATTGTGAAAAAATATTTCGGCACGGTCATTCCGCTCAACGACAATAAATTCGCCGCGCTCAACAGCGCGGTCTGGTCGGGCGGCTCGTTCATTTACGTTCCGCCGGGCGTCCACGTCGAAATGCCCTTGCAAGCGTACTTTCGCATCAACGCAAAAAACATGGGGCAATTCGAGCGCACGCTCATCATCGCGGACGAAGGTTCGTACGTGCATTACGTCGAAGGTTGCACGGCGCCCACGTACTCGAGCGATTCGCTTCACAGCGCGGTCGTCGAAATTGTCATCAACAAGGGCGCACGCGTGCGTTACACAACGATTCAAAACTGGTCGTCGAATGTGTACAACCTCGTCACCAAACGCGCGGTTGCGTACGAAAACGCGACGATGGAATGGGTGGACTGTAACCTGGGATCGAAATTGACGATGAAGTATCCGGCAGTTTATATGATGGGCGAAGGCGCGCACGGCGAAATTTTGTCGGTCGCGTTTGCGGGCAAAGGACAACACCAGGACGCCGGCGGCAAGGTTGTGCATGGCGCGCCCAACACGTCCTCTATCATCACATCGAAATCCATCAGCAAAGATGGCGGACGCACTTCGTATCGTGGTTTGCTCAAAGTGTATCCTGGATGCGAAGGCGTGAAATCGAATGTGCGTTGCGATGCGTTACTGCTCGACGAAGATTCGCGCTCGGACACGTACCCGTACATCGAAGTGGACGAGGACAATGTGCAAATCGGTCACGAAGCGAGCGTGTCGAAAATCGGCGAAGAGCAACTATTTTATTTAATGTCACGCGGCTTGAGCGAATCTGAAGCATCCACGATGATCGTCAGCGGTTTCATCGAACCGATTGTCAAGGAACTGCCAATGGAATTCGCCGTCGAAATGAATCGTCTCATCTCACTGCAGATGGAAGGTTCGGTTGGATAATTTGGTAGGGGCGGGATCACCCCGCCCTTACGTCGGAGGAACAACGCACGTGGTTGACAATGTCGCAACGATGAACAAGACTGAAACTGGATTTTCCAAAAGCGCGATTGAAACCTTGTCGCGCGCCAAGCATGAACCCGAATGGATGCTCGCCCGGCGTCTCGAAGCGTGGCATCTGTATGAAGAGACGCCCCAGCCGGCCGCCAATGATGAACTATGGCGCCGCACCAAACTCGACACCTTGAACCTGGAAACGGTCGTCCCTTTTGCAACAACGAACACGACCAACGCCTTGACCGCTCTGCCGGAAAAATTCCAACGCATCGCGAACGACACGCACGCCGGCGGCGTGCTCGCGCAGTACAATTCGTCGAACGTGCTTTCGCGGCTCGCGGATGATTTGAAAAAACGCGGCGTGATCTTTTGCGATCTCGACACCGCGATTCGTGAACATCCCGAACTCGTCAAGCAGTACTTGATGACGCAAGCCGTGACGTACACCGAAAATCGGTACGCGTCCGCGAAACCATCCACGGCCAAAAGCGGCAAACACGAAGGCGGCGGGTACGGCGACACGGTTGGCGATTTGAAATTCGCCGCTCTGCACGGCGCGTTCTTGAGCGGCGGCACATTTCTCTACGTGCCGCGCAACGTCGTGATTGATTTGCCTTTGCAAACGCTGACCTACTTTGACACGGCTGACCTGGCAATGTTCACGCACACACTCGTCGTGCTCGAAGAAGGCGCGTCGGTGCGCCTCATCGAGAACTATGCGTCGCACGTGAATGAAGAGCAACGCTTTTCGAACGGAGCGGTCGAATTGATTTTGAAACCTGGGTCGAACTTGCAGTACTTTAATTTGCAAGACCTGGCACGCAACGTCTGGCATTTTTCGTCGCAGACCGCGCTGATTAACAGCGACGCCAACCTGACCTGGCTTGCCGGGACGCTTGGCAGTGGCACGACCAAAGCATTCCTGGATTGCAAAATGCTCGGCAAGGGATCGAACGCCGCCATCCTGGGTTTCTATTTCGGCGATGGCGAGCAACGTTTCGATCAACACACGTTCCAAAATCACATCGTCGGTCATTCGACGAGCGACCTGTTGTTCAAGGGCGCGCTCAAGGACGAAGCCTACTCGGCATTTCGCGGTTTGATTCGCGTCAACCCGGAAGCGCAACGTTCGGATGCGTACCAGGCGAATCGGAATTTGTTGCTGAGCCAATCCTCGCACGCCGACTCGATTCCCGAACTCGAAATCGAAGCGAACGATGTGCGATGCACGCACGGCGCAACCGTCGGTCCCGTCGAAGCGGAGCAAGTCTTTTACGCGATGGCGCGCGGGATTGATCGCGTGGACGCCGAGAAATTGATCGTCGCCGGCTTTTTCGATCCGCTGATGCAAAAGATTCCGCTCGAATCCATCCGCGACGAACTTGCGGCGGTGATCGAAAACAAAATCGGTGTCTAGTTGCACTCCTCAAGAACGCGCTGAGATAGGCCAATAATTGACCAAATTGGGCAAGGTGTGGTAAAATCGCGACCGTAATGCGTTGGGTCAAAGATAGATCCGATTCAAAGATTTTGCCCATTCCCCCAATCGATAAGCACCTAAAACCTCTCAGCGAAAGGAGCAACAAACAATGGCGTACGTAATTGCCGAACCCTGCATCGGAACCAAAGACACCGCATGCGTGAACGTCTGCCCGGTGGATTGTATTCACCCCCGCAAGGATGAAGGTGGATATGAAGCGGCAGAGCAATTGTACATTGACCCAGACACCTGCATTGACTGCGGTGCATGCGTGCCCGAATGCCCCGTCAGCGCAATCTTCCCCGAACCCGATTTGAAGGACGAGTGGAAGCACTTTGCGCAAAAGAACGCCGCGCACTTTAAATAAATTCTGCCGCGTTTCAAGTAGATGGGGCTCGTCTGTCAAGACAGCGTGACCTACGTCTTGGTCATTTCGCAACCCTCGTCCTCGTTTCTCGATGGCGGGGGTTTGCATTCTATAGAGGAAAAGATGAACGACGAAACGATTCAAAGCAAAGCCGCCAAGTTGACCGACGAAGGCGTGCCGGGACAAATCAAAACCGCATTGCGCGCGGTCAAGGATCCGGAAATTGGGTTGGACGTGATTCAACTCGGACTCATCCGCGAAATCATTCTCGATGAGACCGCGCCGGAAATTAAAATGATGTTGACGACGCCATTCTGCCCGTACGGCGGTTGGCTCATTCAGCAAGTCAAGGATGCCGCATCACAAGCGTACGGCAAGACCTTCAAGGTTACCGTGTTGCCGGATATGTGGGATCAAGAATTTATGGAAGACCCTGGATTGTTGTCGGGGTGGTAAGCATTGTCAATTGACAATTTTGCATTGTCAATTGTTTCGAGGTCATGGATGTCAAGTGGACTAAACGTCTCGGCTATACGCGAAGATTTTCCTCTGCTTCAACAAATCGTCAACGGCAAACCGTTGGTGTATCTCGATAGCGCCGCCACGTCGCAAAAACCGGAAGCCGTGCTCGCGGCGATGGATGAACATTATCGCAAGTTCAACGCGAACATTCATCGCGGCGTGTACTCGATTGCCGAAGAAGCGACGGCGCACTATGAAGCCGCGCGCAAAAAAGTTCAAAAGTTCATCAACGCGAAATCGTACCGCGAAATCATCTACACGCGCAACGCGACCGAAGCGCTCAACCTGGTCGCCTACACCTGGGGACGTGCCAACCTTCACGCGGGCGATGAAATCGTGACGACGATGCTCGAGCACCATTCGAACATTGTGCCCTGGCAAATCCTCGCGCAAGAAAAAGGCGCGATACTCAAATTCATTCGCGTGGACGACCAAGGATTCCTCCTCGAAGAAGACCTTGCCACGCTCATCAACGCCAAAACCAAAATTGTCGCCGCAACCATGATGTCGAATGTCGCCGGCACGATCACGCCGATCACACAAATCATCGAGCGCGCCCATTCCGTCGGCGCGGTGACGGTGATTGACGCGGCGCAGAGTGTGCCGCACATGCCGGTAGACGTGCAAGCACTCGATTGTGATTTTCTCGCGTTCAGCGGACACAAGATGCTCGCGCCGTTCGTCGGCATTTTGTACGGCAAGCGCGCGCTCCTCGAGGCGATGCCTCCCTTTATGGGCGGCGGCGACATGATTCGCGAAGTGTTCACGAGCCATTCGACCTGGAATGATTTGCCGTACAAATTTGAAGCTGGCACGCCAGCGATTGCCGAAGCCGTCGGCATTGGCGCGGCGGTGGATTATTTGACCGCGCTAGGCATGGACAATGTGCGCGCGCACGAACGCGAACTCGTGGCGTACGCGCTCGGCAAGATGCGCAACCTGGATCACGTCCGCATCGTCGGACCACTCGATGCAAACCAACGCGGCGGCGTCATTGCCTTTAGCATTCCCGAAGCACACCCGCACGACATTGCCACCATCTTTGATCGCGAAGGTTTGTGCGTGCGCGCCGGTCATCATTGCGCCATGCCCTTGCATGATTTCTACGGACTGGATGCCACCACGCGCGCGTCGTTCTACATTTACAACATTCCCGAAGAAGTGGATCGACTCGTCGAGGTCTTGCACAAAGTCC
>CAZPIR010000143.1:0-8561 GCA_964586085.1 uncultured Anaerolineaceae bacterium
TTCTGCGTGTGACGCGGAATGTATTTTGCCCAACAGCAAACGACTCTATTTTTATAGTGGTGTTTTTATCTTTGACTAGGGACGCACATGCGCATTGCCTTTATTTCTGATCTGCACGCAAATCTCGTCGCGCTAGATGCCGTGCTCGACGATATCGCACATCAACAGGTCGACTCGCTCATTTGTCTGGGCGATGTCGGCGACCTGGGACCGCAACCGGCGCAAGTGATTGCCCGACTGCGCGAGTTGGATTGTCAATGCATCATGGGCAATCACGATGTAGCGTTACTCGAACCCAGCAAAGCGCCGCAACTCGAAATTCCGCCCCCTCTGATCGAGCCATTGCATTGGTGCCTTCAACGCTTGTCGCCCAGCGATTTGAATTTCGTGCGTTCGTTCAAACCCAGGTTGGAAATCGCGTTGGATGCGAAAACCTCCGTGCTCTGTTTTCACGGCTCGCCGCAATCAAACACCGCCATCATTCTCGCGACGACGCCCACTGATGAACTCGACCGACTCTTGGGCGACACCACCAGCACGGTGATGATCGGTGGGCATACACATCTGCCCCTGCTTCGTCAACACCAAGGCAGACTCGTCGTCAATCCTGGGAGTGTTGGCAACGCATTTCGCTCGTCGCCGCGAGCCGGCATGGCACCCACCCTGTTGCCTTGGGCACAGTATGCCATCCTCAGTTCGCATCATGGAATCGTGAGCGTGGACTTGCGCCGGGTTGCGTTCGACATTGCCCAGTATGTGCAAATCATCCAGGCAAGCGATATTCCGATGCGTGAATGGTTGCTAGACCAGTACGCAAACAACCTCATTTGAAAATCATCTTCACCAACAAAAAACCTCGCGAGATTCAATCGCGAGGTTTGCATTTTCAACAGGATAATTTTTTATCTGCGCTCACCAACATCCCATTCTAGATCGCCGCGTGCACAATGTCGCGGAGCACACCCGCCGCCGTGGGATATGGATTTTCCTCTTCAATCACGGCAAAGATGACGCCGTTAATGTCCGTATGATACATCACGCCCATCATCCCCGCACCGACACTCGCAAGCGGATGATGCTTGTCGAGCGTCGTCGGGGTGACGCTAAGCAGATAATCGTCGCCCGACCGCTCTGCAAGCGCGATAAGTTTGACAACCTTGTTGTGCTGGGTCGCCAGCCGCAAATCGTCTTGGGTAACCTTACGAATGCCCTCAACGCGCACATCCTTCAAGGTCGTCGGTCGGCGCAAGACTGCGTTCGCCACGATGACGAGTTTGCTCGCGGCATCCCAGCCATCCACATCGAGCGTCGGGTCAGCTTCTGCCATGCCAATGTCTTGCGCGTGCTTGAGCGCTTGCTCGTACGCCTGTCCTTCGCTCATCCGCGACAAGATGTAATTCGTCGTGCCATTCACCACGCCTTCAAATTTTTCAATCGTTGCCGCGCCAAGATCGCGCATGCCAATGTTGAGCGTGGGCAAACCGCCGGTCACGGTCGCGCTGTGTAAAAATCGCACACCCTGTTCGCGCGCGCGCGCGGCGAGTTCGGGATATGCGAGTACAAGTGGTCCCTTGTTCGCCGTGACGATGTGTTCCTGTTTCGCGAGCGCGCTTCGAATCGCATCCAAGCCGGGCTGACCATCTTGCAAATTCGTCAACGTCAGTTCAACGAAAATGTCGGCATCTACTTGTTGCGCCAATTCAATCGGCGACATGGGCGCATGCCCAAATTCGGGATACGCCGCGGCGCCTTTTTTCGCGCGTTTCAAATCAATGATTTTGCGAATGTTCAAGCCGGCGGGATTGAGTGCGCCCCCGGTCGAATCGCACACACCTACGACAACCAATTCTAAATCATAATTCTGTTGCAACCACCCACGCTTTTGCTCGATAAGTTCGAGCAAGCGCTTACCCACATTGCCCAGTCCCGCCATCGCGAGTCGTGCTTGTTTCACTGGTTCCCTCCTTTGGAAAGACGACCATGTTGAATCGTTGCATTAAAAACCCCGCATCGGCGACGCAGGGTTGACCATCAAATCGAATTTAGAACAGTTTGCCAAACACGCCTTTGCGCGATTCGGCTTCGATGCGCGCCAGACGTTGCTCGAGCGCGAGGCGATAATCAGAATCGCGCTGACGCAATTCGGTCAGTTCCTGCTCCAACTCGCGCATTCGATCGCGCAGTTTGATATTCTCTTCCTTCAAGTTGAAATTGTCCTGAATGATCACGCCTTGCAAATTGCGATTGACCTGCAAACTGTTTTGAATGGTTTGTTGATTTTCGATCATCGCGCGCAGAGTGTCGGTGAGCACGACAAACCCGGCGGCAGGACTGTTCTCGCGCGCGGTGACAGCTAACGATGCCGTTTCGCCATGACCTTGCGCTTGCAGTTCTTCGACCAATTCTTCCGTGCTCAAACCGGCGGAAAGTTGATCCTTGATGTGATGCAAAACAACCACATCTTGATCCACAAAGCGGCGTGACGCGCCATCGCCACTGACCGGCGCGGGCGAAAGAAATTGAGCAAACTCTTTCGTCCAGCG
The DNA here is from genome assembly GCA_964586085.1 of uncultured Anaerolineaceae bacterium. Taxonomy (GTDB): domain Bacteria; phylum Chloroflexota; class Anaerolineae; order UBA4142; family UBA4142; genus JACRBM01. The sequence goes on from CAZPIR010000143.1 coordinate 2,544, forward strand.
TTTCAGCGTATTGGCGGACACATTCAATTCCGTCGCAACCTGTTGAAAGGTCTTATCGGGCATTCGTCTTCCTTTCGAATAGTTTAGCGTCGTTCGTCATCGGGAATGACACGATACGAACCATCTACCACATTCTCTGAATCATCTGGGGGCGGTTGACCATCGAAATCCAATGCGCGGCGATGCTCTTCGACAATGGGACGCGGACAAAACTCGACGAACATGGCGACAGCGAGCATAATGACGCCAATATCGTCCAACTGTCCCAAGCCGAGAATCACATCGGGCAGAAAATCTATCGGGGAAAGCACGTACACGAACGCGGCAGGAATGATCAATTTGGGGAATGTTGACACGCGCGAATCGTTCAGCAAGCGCCAAACGAGTTGTAAGGTGCGAACCATCTGCGCGATGACACCGCGATCCGGCACGATGACCGGTTTGCGTTCTTCGCTCATTCGTCCCTCCTGTGCGATGATTCTACCACGCCTCGTGGTTTTTGCAAAATGGGCATTTTCCGTGTTATAATCTCGCCGCTCAAGATAAAGGAACAGTAACAATTGAACCACAAACGTTTTTTTGCGCTCCTCTGGAGCGTGCTCGTCCTCCTCACGCTCGTCGCCGCTGACCCACCCCTGCCCGAAGGTCCCGTCATCGAAAAAGATTTGTCAAACCGTCCGCCCGTGATTGCCGCATGGTTGCGCAACTCGCGCGCGCCCGGACCGCTCGCGGTAATTGTCGCGCCGCGCATCAACGCGTACAGCGATCTCAGCGCGTTCAGTTACACCGTCGAACGCGACGGCTCGCTCACCGCCAACAATCCGGTGACCGACGCCGTGCTCGTGGACTATGCGCGGTCAAATGGCATTCGCGTCGTGCCAACCATTTCATCCACGTGGGACTCACGCAACATTGTGACAATGCTGAACAGTCCGACGATTCGTGCCAAACACATTGACGCAATTGTCCAGATCGCGCGTTCGTCGTTGATTGACGGCGTGGACATTGATTACGAAAACCTTCCGCCCGAATCGCGCCAACCATTCACCGAATTTATTTCTGCTCTCGCCATGCGCTTGCACCGCGAAGGAAAAATTCTCAGCGTGACCGTGCCGCCGAAAATTCGCAATGATGATCCGTGTGTGATTTGTCGCTTTGCTGATTACGGCGCGCTCGGCCACACCGCCGATCAAATTCGCATCATGGCGTACGAGTATCATGGTCGCAGTGGACCGCCCGCACCGAACGCGCCGGTCTGGTGGCTTCGCCAAGTCGCTGAGTACGCAACGACACAAATTCCGCGCGAAAAAATCGTGCTGGGCATTCACCTCTATGCGTACGATTGGGGCGGCAAAGACACGGTGGCGATTTGGTGGAACGAAGCGATGGCGCTCAAAGATCGTTACGGCGGGCAAGTCAAGTACATGGACAAGGATGATCGCGGCATCGTTGGCGAAACCGAATTGACGTATGGCATTCCGCAAGGACCGACGTGCTTACGTTCAAAACCGGAGTGCGTGCCACCGCGCAAAGAACAGCACACCGTTTGGTTTGTGGACAGTCGTTACGTCAGTCTGGCATGGAACGTGATGAAGGATTACAAACTCGGCGGGATTGTGTTGTGGCGTCCCGGCGGCGAAGACCCGGCAATTTGGGACGTGATGAATTCGCAGAATTAAAAACGAGCGGTCAGGATAATTCCTGACCGCTCTGGTTTTGTTCGCCTGCCAACAACTGACGAATGTCCGGCGGCATCGCCGCGACGCGCCAATTCGCGTCAATGTTCAAGTGTTTCGTCCAGCCCGTACATAACACTTGTTTTGTTTCGGCGTTGATAATTTCGTACGCCAGCGTAAATTCCCGGCTTTTCAATTCTTTGACCCAGGTTTTTACCGTCACCAAATTGCCGTACCGCGCGGGCGCAAGATAACGCGACGACAACTCGACAACAGGCCAATTAAATCCACGCTCTTCAATGTCGCGATGATAGTCACGTCCCTGTTGCCAAAACCAATCACCGCGCCCATGCTCAAACCAAACAATGTAATGTGCGTGATACACCACGCCGCTTGCGTCCGTTTCGGCATAGCGCACGCGAAAAGTTGTTTCAGTGATTTTGTTCATCGTCACTCCACCGCCCCGCTGTTTTACTGAATCACTATTGTTGTTACCCCGACCATCTCTTTCAACTCGCGCCCGAAATCCAAGCGCACACGATTCATCCCCGGTTTAATGGCGCTCGCCGGCAACTCGATGCGATAATCCTGCCAATCCGTCGTCAGGGCAATTGCGCCGACACGCACATCGTTGAGCAACACATTCGCGCTGAGGGGCGACTCTGCGTGCGCGTGAATCATCATCGTCATTGCGCGCGCATCCGGCGCGAGGAAATAAATTTCGGCTTGCGCGCCGCGCGTCCACACAAAATCAAACTCACCTTCCCAGTTCGCTTTGGGATATTCAAATTGCCAACCACGCCCCACGTATATTTGCCCGATGAGTTCGCGTAAATCAATTTGTGTGATTGCCGGCGCAATCCCAGGTTGCAGCATTGCGTACCCGATCACGTTACCTTCATCTGCCACGATGCGCGCGCCAAGCACCTCACGCAAGTACGCATCAACCGCGCGCGTTTGCTCTGGCGTCAGAAAATTGCGATGCACTATCGCGTACCGCAAATCGAAAAAGCGCAGAACCTCATCGCGCACTTGCTTGTCTTCTGCCAGGTCGCCCGCATCGAGTGGACCTTTTTGCGCGCCTTCGAGCACGCGCAGAGAACGCAGAACAATCGGCATCCCGCGATAACCAAAATAGTCCGCGAGTTCCGGCGAGATGCGATTTGTGTACGCGCGCAAGATGCGTTTGCCGTGAATCGGCTGGTATGCTTCAAGCGTCGCCGCCGCGCGCCAGTTGAATGTCGGAATTTCCAAAATCGTGAACGCGCCCGGCTCGCGCGCAAGCGTTTCGTAAATCGGCGGAATCGTCATTGCTTGCGTTGGAAAAGGCAGGATTGCCGACTCGGCAAGAATGAGGATCGGCAAAATCAAAAGCGTAAACCGCAAAACGTAACTAGTGAGGCGTGATTTTTTTTGCGCCACCAAATCATAAATCATCATGCGCAAATCGTAAATCGCAATCGCCGCAAGCAGAGCCAGCGCAAACGCAACCAGGATGCCATAACGCATCGGAATGCGAATATGGTTGATGATTGGAATTTCGTGAAGCGCGAGATACGGAAGTGGAATGCCGGTGAGTTGTCCGGCAAAATGCAAGTACGGACCCAGACTAGACAACGCGAACACGAGCGCGACGATGAGCCACAGCGCCGACCAACGCCAACGCCTGACGCACGCATAAATCGCCAGCGCGAGCACCGCAAAACCGACAAAGGATTGGCGGTCGGGTGAAAGCGCACTCGTGTCATTCGCGTTCACACCCGCGTTGATGCCTGGCATTTTCAGCGGCACCTTTGCATACAACGCACTCTGCGCGTGCGGCAGAATGTACGCGAGCGCATCGTACGCGCGGTCCGTCGAATATTTGAGCGGAAAGACGCGAATATAATTGCCGCCCTCGCGTGCAAAATCTTGCGCGACAAAAAATAAAATCGGCACGGCGACAACGAGACTCGTCACACCGGTCAACGCCCAGGTCGCACACCAACCGAACAAATTCGCGCGCCACTCGCGTCGCTCGGCAATCAACACGTGCGCCAAATAAATTGCGGTGAGCAAAACCAGGAACGCTGTGATTTGAAAATCAACGTACGCATTCAAGCCCAGAAACAGTCCGGCGAGCATCGCATCGCGCAAGATCGTCGTGCGTGTCGCGCGCAGTAAAAACAAAATGTAGAACGGAATGAATTGCGTGTTGAACAAATTGAAAAACGCGAGACCATAACCGAGGCGTAGCGGCGCGAACGCAAACACGAGCCCGGCAATGAACGCGGCGAACTGGGAACGTTGCTTGAAGCGTGACGCATTCAACGTGATAAACTGAACAACGAGCAAAGTTTGAAACGGCGGCAATTTTTCATTTTTGATTTTGGATTTTTGGGCTTGGTTTTGCGCGTGCGCAAGAAAATCCGTCGCCAACAAAAATGTGCCGTATGCGGTCAACACCGTCGCCGCGAGGTACATCGCATTGTGTGCGGCAATCACGCCAAACGCGTACTCGAACGGCATCGCGAGCACGCCAATCAAGGACACCGCCCACAACAATTGCGTCGCGCCGCCGAGCGGATAGAAAACATAATCGGTGTGAAATGGATTGACGCCCAGTTCGAGCGCGCGCGGGCGCCAGCCCAAAGCCCACACAAAACTTGGCGCATCGCCTTCCAAAACGGGTATCGCCGTTGTAAAAATCAGGACGAGGGGATACGAGAGGACGAGCGCAATAAACGTATACACCGCGAGAATCAAAAAGTGTTTGCGTAACATCGAAAGAAGAAAGGGAGCGGGCGAGAAAGGGAAACCAGGAACAACGCACCCATTCCCCCATTCTCCCTCGCTCCCCATCGCATTTTATACTTGAATACTGCCCAAGGTCATCAACACGCGGAACGCGTTGTAAACCGTCGGATAATCATCGTGCGTGAACTCGACGACGCGTGGTGCGATGCGCTTGACACCCGGCATCAGCTCGCACATTTCGGCTTGCGACGAGCGCGCGAGCGCCACTCGCAAAATGACCGGCGACTTGAATACGGATGGCGCGCGTTTCTTTTTGAGCGCGCGCTCCGCCGTTTCGCAGATCAACGCACGCGCTTTGGTCGGATGCAAATTTTTCGCGGCGACGCGTCCAACTGCTTCCTTGACGACCGCCACTTCGAGATCACTGCCGAGTAATTCTTTCGCCTGCGCGCACGCGGTCTGATCGCCGGTGAACAAGGCGACCGGCACACCATAATGCCCGGCGAGCGCGGCATTCAAACCAACTTCGCCGACCTCGACATTGTTGAGCCACACACCTTGCAAGGTGCGCGGACCATCCCAGGTGTGATCGAGATTGGCGAACGTCGAACCGGCACGCGCGTGATAGCCGGTGAAAAACACCGCGTCGAAAGTCGCATCAAGCCCCGACATCATCGAAAAGGGTTTGGGCGAACCGCTCAACAAAATCGCATCCGGGTGCATTGCTTCGGGCGAAAGATTGCGCATCCCGTCATGCGAATCATTGACAAGCACTTGGGTCGCACCGCCCTTGAGCGCGCCTTCAATCGCCGCGTTCACTTCGCCGATCATCAACAAACGCGCCGCCGCGTACTCGGCGTGCGTCGGGTCGGTTTGATTGGAATGCACAACGCCGCTCGTGCCTTCCATGTCTGCCGAAATATAAACTTTCATCGCAACCTCCAATTTTTTATTGCCGTCCATTCTATCCCAATCGGCGCAGAAATCAAAAAGCAGATGCGCGAGGTGCACCTGCTTTTTGTGGTTTGCTGGACAAGCGATGCGCCTAGCGGCGTTTGCGCGAACGTGACACCACGCGATACACCTGCCGTGTTTCACGCATTGCGCGTTGTTCCGCCCGCCAAGCACGTTCAAAATCAGCGAGTGCGTGCGGTTCGGGTAACAATTCGTCGAATAGTTGCAACCAGTTGCGGATGTACCCAGCTTGGATGACCGCGCGATGTTGCGCAATCACGCCAGCAATATCGCGCAAATCTTTTTCGCGTCCCGCGACACATTTGTGAATAATCAAATCTTCGGCAGAACAGACGCGCGCAATTTTTCCGCGCGCCAGTTTGAAATTCACGGCGCGTCTGAAAAATTCATCTTGATACCCGGGTACGCCAAACGAAATATCAATGCCTCGCCCATTCGTCGCCGAAATCAAAATCACACGATCACGCTTGGCTCGCACCAGCGGGTCTTGCTTATCCCGTAATGCAAACTGTGCCAAAAATAGTTTGACGTAACGCTCGCTCCCTTCCATCAACGGTGCGAGAATTTCAACATCCACATCATCCGTCAAACGAGGAACACCCCAGTGCTGAACCGCCAGCCCACCGATGAT
>CAZPIR010000144.1:0-8554 GCA_964586085.1 uncultured Anaerolineaceae bacterium
GGCTTGCCATTTTTCAATCGTCGGATAGTAGGTTTTTTCGCGGAAGATGAACATGACCACATCCGCGTCCTGCTCAATGCTACCCGATTCGCGCAGGTCGGCAAGTTGCGGACGATGGTCGTCGCGCGATTCGACCGCGCGGGAAAGTTGCGAGAGCGCAATCACCGGCACGTGCAGTTCGCGCGCTAGTTCTTTTAGCTGGCGTGAAATTTGCGCGATCTCTTGCACGCGGTTTTCGATGCGCCCGCGCACGGTCATCAACTGCAAATAGTCCACGATCAACATGTCGAGACCGACTTCGGATTTGAGGCGACGTGCTTTGGCGCGAATTTCAATCGGCGTGAGCGCGGCACTGTCGTCAATAAAAATATGCGTCTCGGAAAGTTTGCCGGTCGCTTCGACGAGTTTGGGGTATTCTTCGTCGCTCAATCTGCCGAGCCGTAACGCCTGCGAATCAATGTACGTCATCCCGGACACGAGCCGTTGCACCAATTGCTCCGCCGACATTTCAAGCGAGAACAAGGCAACACGTTTGTGTTTTTGCGCCGCGTTCAACATCACAGACAAGGCGAAGGAGGTTTTACCCGACCCAGGTCGTCCGGCGATGATAATCAAATCGGAAGGTTGAAAGCCGCCGAGCAAACGATCCAGGTCGGTGAATCCGCTCGGCACGCCAATTAATTCGCCCTGATGCTTTTGCACGTAATCCAGTTGATCGAGAAAACGATCCACCGCGATGCGAATCGGCACCATGTCGCGGGTCAGACGCCGTTGGGCAACCGCAAAAATAGTTTCTTCCGCGTGGTCAATCAGCGCGTCAATTTCTTCGCTTCCGTCATACGCCATTTCGGCAATTTGTCCTGCCGCGGAAATAAGTTTGCGCTGAACCGAAGTCCGTTCGATGAGACGCGCATAGTGTTCAATATGAACGACGGTTGGTACAGAGTTGATGAGCGCCGTGATGTACGCCGCACCGCCAACATCGTTGAGCTTGTTCTGTCGCTCCAATTCCGAAATGACACTCAAAAAATCAATCGGCTCTCGGCGTTCGTGCAACGACGAAATCGCGTCGAATACCCACGCGTGTTTTTCGAGATAAAAATCTTCACTCTTGACGATGGGCGCGGTCTTGATGATCGCATCCGGGTCAATGAGCAAACCGCCAATGACGGCTTGTTCCGCTTCGAGGTTGTGCGGCACCAACTTGTCGGGCGTCGCATTCATCCGCGTCTCTGCCACAAACTCACCTTTGCTACAAAATAATTCCCGACCTCTTGCGAGAGCCGGGAATCGTTCACTCAATCTTCTTTGGGCTTGTTCTCGCCCTTGCCCAACCCGTCCAGGTCAAGGTCTTCGAGCAAATCACGAAAGGCGTCTAGTCCTTCGTCCGCTTCTTCTTCTTCTTCTTTTTCCGCTGGCACTTCACTTTCGCTGGCGCGAATCGCCGCCGTCGTCATTACCTGGTCGGCGACAAAGATCGGCAGTTGCATCCGCACCGCCAGCGCAATCGCATCACTCGGTCGCGCGTCAAGTTCGACATGTCGCCCGTTCACATCCATGACGATCCGCGCATAAAAAGTGTCTTCGCGCAAATCGGCGACGATGATGCGTTCGGCTTTGCCGCCCACTTCGCCGATCAAGGATTTGAACAGGTCATGCGTCAACGGTCTGCCGGGTTGCGTGCCTTGCAAAGCGATGTTGATCGCTTCGGCTTCAAAAGGTCCAATCCAAATCGGGAGAAAACGTTCGTCTTCATCCTTCAGCACCACGATGCGGTGCGGCGAAACAAGACTCACGCGAATACTATCAATCGTTACCGGAATCAATTCAGGTTCCATCGCGCCCTCCACTCCACTGACCGCATTATACCACAAGAGCCAAGACGCGACAACCAGATTTTGCTTTGTGTGATTGACAAGATAATGCTATAATGCGCCGCGTTCGACAAGTTCGACTTGCATCTTTTCAGGGAGAAGTAGAAAATGCCAATTGATCTTGGCGCGTTTGGTCCCATTTTGCAATTGGTCGCCGCATTCTTTGGCGCGTACCTGCTCGCAATCTGGATCAGTTTGATCGTGTGGACGTTCCGCGATGTGCGTTCGCGTTCACGCGATTTGTTCATGCAACTCTTGTCCATCGCTCTCGTCCTCATCTTCAATCTGCCTGGGTTGCTGTTGTACTTTTTACTGCGTCCGCGCGAAACACTCGCCGAGCAGTACGAACGCGAGTTAGCCGAGGAAGCTTTGTTGCAAGATATTGAAGAGAAACAAGCCTGCCCGGCGTGTCAACAAAAAATTCACGACGATTATCTCTACTGCCCCAACTGCCACACCAAACTGAAACGACGTTGCGATAATTGTCATCGCATCACCAGTTTGCGCTGGAACATTTGCCCGTACTGCGGTGCGCCGGCATCCGCGCCGAACTTGCCGCCGCCACCCTAAATCAAAAACTGGGTCAGTCGTGTTGACTGACCCAGTTTTCATTTCTGCTCCGTCTCGCCGAGACGTTCCGGCGTTTGTCAACAACCGGGTTCGCCCTCGTGTCCGCAACATGTTTGATGCGTCGAGATTTTGATCGCATTGTTGCGAATGAGCATTTTGAATTTGACGTGCCAGGGATACGGCGCTTGCATGTTCGTCCAAAATTCGCCGAGCGTGCCGCGCCGCTTGCGCGATCGTGTCATTCTCCTTCTCCTGCAATCCGAACCTGAATCATATTCGTGCGCCCGGCAATGCCCGCCGGCACACCCGCGGTAATCACCGCCACCTGCCCTTGTTCGATCAAGCCCAGCTCCATCGCCGAGGCAAGCGACTCGGCAATGATCGCGTCCGCCGATGTTGCATGGCTGAGCAGAGCGCTTCGCACACCCCACACGAGCGCGAGCCGGCGTTGCGTGCGCGGATTCGACGTGACCGCGAGAATCGGCGTTTGCGCACGATGGCGCGAAATCATCCGCGCGGTGTGTCCACTCGACGTGAGCGCGACAATCAGTTTAGCATTCAACTGCTTGGCAATGTCACTCACCGCATTGCCGATCACATCGGTGATACTTACCGACGCGGAATGATTTTCACGCGGCGCGCCGCGATAACGCACCCGCTCTTCGGTCACCTGCGCGATGCGTGCCATCATCTCCGCCGCTTGCACCGGATATTTGCCGGCGGCAGTCTCGCCCGACAACATCACGGCATCCGTGCCATCGAGGATCGCGTTCGCAACGTCGCTCGCTTCGGCACGTGTGGGACGCAAATTGTTAATCATGGATTCGAGCATTTGCGTCGCGGTGATGACCGGCTTGCCCACCGCGTTCGCTTTACGAATAATTGTCTTTTGATAAATCGGCACTTGCTCCGGCGGTGTCTCGACACCCAGGTCGCCGCGCGCCACCATCACGCCATCGCTGACCTGGATGATCTCGTCAATTTGTTCGAGCGCTTCCGGTTTTTCGATTTTCGCAATGATGGGAATGAACGCATCGCGTTCGGCGAGCAAGCGTTTGAGTTCGCGCACATCATCCGCGCGGCGCACAAACGAGAGCGCGAGATAATCCAGTTCCTGCTCGATGGCGAACATGGCATCCACACGATCTTTTGCCGTGAGCGCGGAAAGTTGCAGAGGCACGTTCGGCAGATTGACGCCCTTGCGCGATTTCAACTCGCCGCCCTCGACTACCTGGGTCACCACGTCCGTTTCGGTTTTTGAGATCACGCGCAATTCAATCGCGCCATCGTCAATCAAAATGCGATTACCCGGACTGGCGGCGTGCGGTAGTTCCGGCAAATCAATGCTCGCGATTTCGGAATTGCCTTCGACCACGCGCGTCGTCAACGTGAACGTCGCGCCATCGGCAAGCATCACCGGCGTGTTCGTCAACATGCCGATGCGAATTTTCGGTCCCTGCAAATCGCCAAGCAAAGCAATCGTCGCACCTTCTTCGATGGCAATGCGGCGCACACGTTCGATGCGTGCGGTGTGCGTCGCATGATCGCCGTGCGAAAAATTCAAGCGCGCCACATCCATCCCGGCGCGAATCAAACCGCGCACCATCTCATCGGAATCGGTTGAAGGACCGAGCGTGCAAACAATCCGTGTGCGTTGTGCCAGCATCATTCCACCTTTTTCACCCAGACATAACTCGCAATTTCACGACTGATCGCTACTGTGCGCGCGCCCACGCGCAGAGTCAAGGGTCCGCGCAGGGGCGCAATCTCTTCGACCGCGATGCGCGCATTCGGCATCAGCCCTTGCCTGCCCAGATAACTGAGCATCTCGCTTACATTTTCGGCGTACTCGGAAATGCGCGTGACGAGCAACTTGTCACCCTCTTTCGCGCCACTCAACTGAAATGTTTTGGGCGCGGGAGCCATGCTCTTGGCGTTCCCTGGAATCGGATTGCCATGCGGACACGTCGTCGGAAAATTCAGATGCTGGTTCAGCAACGCGGCAACTTCTTCCGACATGGCATGTTCGAGCCGATGCGCTTCCGCATCACATTTCGCCCAATCGAGACCTAGCACATCGGTGAGCCAACGCTCGACGAGACGATGGCGATGTTGCAAACGTTCCGCAACCGCTTGTCCTTTGGGCGTCATCGTAATTGCCTTGTGCTCGTCCAATTTGATGAGACCATCACGCGCCATGCGTTTGAGCGTTGCGGTAACAGTCGGACGTGACACGTGCAGTGATTCCGCGAGTCGCGCGCCAATCACCGCCTGGTCTTCGACCGCCATCATGTAAATTATTTCCAAATACGCTTCGACGGTTGGAGTCGTCATGGTTCCTCTTGGGTTGCCCCGAGTCAATTGTTTTATATTTGCTTTATGCGAATGACTTGACAGATTCTTTTTTGTTAGTGTATACTAACATCAATAGTTTGCTTCATCGCATTTGAGTTCGATTTTTTTATTATACACAATCTACGCGCGTGTGTAAAGACGCACACGCCCAGGAGGAATCACGATGGTTTCCGCTTTGCTCATCACCCTGCGCGAAGGACTAGAAGCCGCGCTCATCGTCGGCATTGTCCTGGGGTATCTCGATAAAACCGGTCAACGCGCGCGCGCGCCGATGGCGTGGGCAGGTGTGATCGTCGCCGCCCTACTCAGCACACTCGCCGCCGTGACGATGCGCGTCGTCGGCGCCGAACTAGAAGAACCGTTTGAGCAAATTTTTGAAGGCACGACCATGTTGCTCGCTGTCGCCGTGTTGACCTGGATGATTTTTTGGATGCGCTATCAAGCGCGTTATCTGCAAAGCGATTTGGAAAAGCGCGTGCAATCGGCAGTGACAACCGGTCAAAACTGGGGCTTGTTCGCGTTGACGTTTGTCGCGGTTGTGCGCGAGGGGATTGAGACGGCGTTGTTTCTTGCCGCGAATGCATTTGCGGCGGACAGTGCGAGCACGCTCGTCGGCGCGATCCTGGGTCTGGGCATCGCAATTGCGAGCGGCGTGTTGATCTATGTGTACGCCGTGCGGCTCGACGTGAAATTATTTTTCAACATCACGAGTTTTCTCATGATCGTGTTTGCGGCAGGCTTGCTCGCGCATGGCATTCACGAGTTTCAGGAAATCGGTTGGTTGCCCATTCTCACGAACACGGCATGGAACACCGAGACCTGGTTGAGCAATGATTCGACGCTCGGCGCATTGTTACGCGCGCTCGTCGGTTACAACGACAGCCCCACCCTGCTCGAAGTGATTGGGTACATTGCGTACTGGGTGATTGTTTTACAAATGGTGCGCTGGTGGACGCAACGCTTGGCACTGCGCTTGACGCACAAACGCGCATAAAAAATTCCGGGGCGATGGATAACATCGCCCCGGCTTGTTTACACTTGGTCCGCCAAAATAATCGCTTCGGCAATTTCGCGCATACTCTTGCGCGCATTGCGCGCTTGCAGTTGAATGCGCGCAAACGAATCTGGCTCGCCGATGCTGTACCGCCGCATCAAGATTCCTTTGGCACGCTCAACCAATTTGCGTGTTTCGAGTGCCTCTTTCAAACCACCAATCTCGTCGTACAAAACAGCTTTTTCCAATTCGCCGGCGGCAACATCGGCAATGATCGAAATCAGTTCGATGTCGTCCGGCGTGTACTCGCGTTCGAGCCGGGTTTGCACATTCAACGCGCCAATGTGTTTGCCGCGTGAAATGAGCGGCACTGCCAACAAGGATTGGAACGCCTGCTCTTTGGTTTCGGGCAAGTACTTGAAATGCGGATCGCGCGAAGCATGGCTCGCCGCGACGGGCTTGCCGCTTTTCGCCGCGTGCCCGGTCAACCCTTCGCCAAATTTCAGGCGCGCATGTCCGACCGCTTCAACCGCCAAGCCGGTCGTTGCTTTGAGCACGAGGTACTTGCCCTCGTCATCGAGCAGATAAATCGAGCACGAGTCGGCGTCCATCACCCGCGCCATCTTGCGTGTGATCAGCGTAAGAATTTGATCGAGCGAGTACGCCGCGCTGATAGCGCGCGTGATTTCGCGCAACACGGCAAGTTGCGCGCGTAATTTTTTCTCGGTGTCAGTTGTTGTCATAGAGGTAGATTATAGCGAGCGGCGTCCAGTTCGTCAAACTATCGTCTGCGCGACTGCTCGCCCCGGTCGCCCACCTAACAACCTGACCGCTGTTTCATCTTGGGTAACCCCATCTTGCCGACCTGGTAGGTGGTTGACACGACAGCCCGGCTGTCGTATACTTGCATCAGGCGGGTTTGACAGCGCGTCGTAGTCGCCCCGAAATTTTTTTGAGCCGACCCAGTGGGCGGCGTCAAGGAGCCAAGAGGAGATGGAAGCGAAACTGTACGTGGGTAATTTGTCGTACTCGACGACTGAGGACGATTTGCGTGATTTGTTTGCGCAAGCCGGCACGGTCAAGTCGGCATTAGTGATCAAGGATCGCGAGACCGGGCGGTCCAAGGGGTTTGGCTTCGTCGAGATGAGCACGCAGGAAGAAGCGGAAAATGCCATCAGCAAGTTTAACGCTTTCAAGTTCCAAGAGCGCGCCTTGACGGTCAACATTGCCCGCCCACGCGAAGAATCGCCTCGCGGTGGTGGCGGCGGCGGTTTTGGTGGTCGGCGCGGCGGCGGGGGCGGAGATCGCCCGCGCGGTGGCGGCGGTGGACGACGCGACCGCGATTACTAGAACGTGGCAATGGGCGGATGCAACAAAACCCTGTCTCGGTTTGAGGCAGGGTTTTCTTTTGGAGACCCGCGCCATTTGCAATTCACTTTGATTTGTGTAGAATATCGCCAAATTGTTTAGGAGGACGCGTGGAAGATACTTCATTACGCTTGAAACATGTTCTGACCGGTTCGCCCCTGCGCCAACGCGCATATGGCGTATTGTTTCTCATCATCATCTTTGCTCTGTTATTGATGGGCGCATACAATTTATTATGGCCCCTGTACGGCGGCGCACCTTTGATTTTGCAAACCTTTATCACTGCCGCATTCGTCGCAATTCTCGTTTCGATTCCGGCGATTGCGGTCGTGTGGTATCTCGACCGGCGCGAGCACGAGTGGCCCTGGTTGTTGGTAGGCGCGGCGTTGTGGGGCGCGGTCGTCAGCGCGAGCATGTCTTCCCTGCTGGGAAGCGCGTTGTACGGATTCTTTTTGCGTTTGGCAAAACAATCGGGCGGCGTTTTTCTAGGCATGTCCGCCGAAACGCTCACCACCGTTTTCGCTTCGCCGATGATCGAAGAAATCATCAAGGGCATCGCCATCCTGGTCTTGTTCCTGCTTTTGCGCGCCGACTTTGACGATTTGCGCGACGGCTTGGTGTACGGCGCGATGGTGGGCTTGGGCTTTAACGCGGCACAGTACGCCGTGAATCTGCTCGATGCGTTCGTCATCAATGGCAGACCACCCTACCTGGGTCTGGGCGCGTTGCAATTTGTTTTTCTCGGCGTGAACGGACATTTTATTTACAGCGCACTGTTCGGCGCGGGCTTTGGTTTCTCACGTCAAACGCACGACGCGCGCCTAAAAATTCTCGCACCCATCGGCGGCATTGTGCTTGCCATGCTTGCCAACATGCTTGCCAACTCGGTTGGCTCGTCGCTCATCAACTCGATTGCGTTTGCGTTGACCGGCGAACAACTCTCCATCGTCACCACACGCGGTTATATCATTTGGATTTCCACCGCCATCGCCACAATCATCGTACATTTTTGGGCATACCTCATCCTAGGTATTGGCGTCATCCGCAGTGAAATCTGGGAAGTCAAAACGATTCGCGATTACTTGTTCAGCGAAGTGGGTGTCTCGGTCACGCCGGACGAGTACGTGCAAATCGAACTTGATGCGCCGTTCCAGGGACGTGTGGTGCCGGGTTATCCCAAAAAGATCGCGGCGGCGATTCTCGACGCGCAGGACGAACTCGCATTTCGCAAATGGCACGTTGAGCGCGACGGCGGCGACGTTGAGCAGGATGATCTCGTGCAAGCATGGCGCGCGCGCATCGCACAATTGAGGGTGCTCGGCAAAGCGCCCGCGCATTAAATAAAAAAACTGGCAAAGGTTCGATCACCTTTGCCAGTTTTCATTTCTACAAA
>CAZPIR010000145.1:0-4721 GCA_964586085.1 uncultured Anaerolineaceae bacterium
CTGGCAAAAAAAGCAATCACCGTGTTGGTGAATGACGGTCGCCTCGAATTTACCTCGTACGGCGGCGCGACATTCATCAAATTGCCCGGTGGCAACGGGTGATAACGCTCGCCCGGTGCGGGACATCGAAGTAACCTCACCCCACTCCCCCTGCGCCCCCTCTCCCCTCTCCCTATTCCCAGAATCGCGAGAAGGGAGAGGGGGAGTGGGGGTGAGCGGTGAGGTAAATCAAAGGAGAAGATATGCCATTCGTTGATTACAACGGAACGCAACTCGAAGTAGATGAAGACGGATTCATTGCTGACCCAGCATTGTGGAATGAAGACATTGCGCGGTTTCTTGCCAGAACGGCTGAAGATATTCCCGATCTGACCGAAGAACACTGGAAGGTCATTTATTACCTCAACAAGTATTACAAGGATTTTGGCATCGCGCCGATGGTGCGCAAGGTGTGCAAGGAAACCGGGTTCGACGTAAAAAAAATCTACGAACTGTTTCCGAGTGGACCCGCCAAGGGCGCATGCAAGATCGCGGGCTTGCCCAAGCCAACGGGTTGCGTTTAAAAAGTTGGATGGTTGGATAGTTTGTTAGTTGACACGAGATTCTTTGCACGAACTATCCAACCGTCCAACCAATCAACTAACCAACTTGAGGTTGCGATGGCTTGGAATTTCCTCGCTGGTTTGCTCACCGGCTTTGCGTATCTCTCGTTTATTCTGCTTGTCGTGGGATTTGTCTACCGCATTTATCTGTACGCCAAGACACCAGCGCCGCTCAAAATCGTTTCGACGCCCGGACCCAAAACGACCGGTGGCGTCCTTGCCCGCATCGCCGGTGATGTGTTGATTTTCCCCAACTTGTTTCAAGCGGATAAATGGTTGTGGCTCGGCGCGTGGATGTTTCACGTCACGCTCTTTTTCGTGTTCGTTCGCCACGCGCGCTATTTCCTGTATCCGATTCCCGAATGGTTGGTGGACTTGCAACCGGTCGGCATTGCGATGGGATTCATCCTGCCGATTCCCGTGCTCTATCTTTTCTGGCGACGGCTCGCGCTCCCGCGCAACCTGTTCATCTCCGGCGTGCCCGATTACATCGCGCTCGGTCTCGTCCTCGCGATTGCCGCGACCGGTGTGCTGGTCAGTTATTACGCGCGCGTCTACCTCGTTGACGTCAAAGCGTTCATTCTGGGTCTGCTCGCGCTGAAACCAGTCGCGCCGCCGCAACATCCCTTGTTCCTCGTGCATTTCGTCCTGGTTTGTTTGCTGATGATCTATTTTCCGTACAGCAAATTGATGCACGCAGGCGGCATTTTCTTTTCGCCGACGCGCAATCAACGCGACAATGTTTTGCAGAAACGTTACGTGAATCCTTGGAACAAGGAGGTCAACATTGACTAGCGTCAAAGTAGAATTCCCGGAACTCGCGCCCAAAAACGGAATCCTCCCTGCGCCGGCGATGAATGAAAGTATTTCGGCGTCGTTGACGTGCCATCCGTGCAAAGCCAAGGATATGCGTGCGATTGCTCTGCCCACCGAGCGTGTGCCCGATTGGCAAAACAAAGCCGTCGAAAAATTGCGCGAACTGCTGACCAAGTATCGTTCGCTCCAAGTGTACCTCGACATTTGCGCACAGTGCGGCGCGTGCGCGGACAAGTGCCAGTTTTATCTCGGCACAAGCGACCCGAACAATATGCCGGTCGCGCGCGCGAATTTGCTTCGCAAAGTGTACCGCTATTATTTCAAACCGTTCGAGCGATTCACCGGCGGCGAAGCCGAAGCGTTCAACGAAAAAGTGTTGCAGGAATGGTACACGTACTTTTATCAATGCTCCGAGTGTCGGCGCTGCGCGGTCTTTTGTCCGTACGGCATTGACACCGCCGAAATTACGATGGCGGCGCGCGAAATAATGTGCGCGATTGGTGTGGCGACCAAGTACGTCACCGAAGTCGTCGCCAAGGTGTACGAGCGCGGCAACAACCTGGGTATTCCCGGACCGGCGTGGATTGACAACTGTCAATTTCTCGAAGAGGAATTAAAGAGCGAGACCGGCAAGGACATTCGAATGCCGGTGGACGAAGAGGGCGCCGAAGTTTTGCTCGTGATGCCGTCGGCGGACAATTTTGCGAACACGGACACGATGATGGCGTACGGCAAATTGTTCTACCATCTCGGCATTTCGTGGACGACGAGCACGTACGCGAACGAGGGCGGCAACTTTGGCTTGTTCCTGAATTATCGCAATATGAAAAAAGTGAACAAGCGCATCCTCGACGCGGCGCGTCAACTCAAGGTCAAGCGCGTGATTTGGGGCGAGTGCGGTCATGCGTGGCGCGCGGCGATTCACACCGACACGCTCAATGGTCCGATGGATTTTCTCGACCCGCCGCACCCGGTGCACATTTGTCAGTTCACCGCCGACCTGATGAAACGCGGCGCGTTCAAAATTGACAAGACCGCGAACGACGATGTGCTTGTCACGTATCACGATCCGTGCAACGCGGCGCGCGCCGGCTCGCTCCTCGAAGAGCCGCGCGAAATGATTCGCGCGACGTGCAACAAGTTCATCGAAATGCCGCGCGACACGATTCGCGAAAAAACATTTTGTTGCGGCGCGGGCGGCGGCTTGCTCACCGACGAAATTATGCCGATTCGAATGGCGGGCGGACGACCGCGCGCCGAAGCGTGCCGCGCGACTGGCGCGACGTACCTCGCGACGCCGTGCGCGATTTGCAAAGCGCAACTCCCTGAACTGATGAAGCACTGGAAAGTGGAGACGCGCGTCGGCGGCGTCCACGATTTGTTGAGCAAGGCGATGATTCTGTGATTTTGGGTTTGGGATTGCTGATTTTTGATTTTCAATCCAAAATCGAAATTCCAAAATCCAAAATAGGTTGACTATGAAACGATTTTTTATTCTCGTGCTTCTCTGCATCACAGTAGTTCTCCTCCTCGCCGGTTGCGTGCCGGAAAAACCGGTCAAGGATGGCAAGGGCGAATTGGCGGTCACGATCAGTCGCGAGTTTACCGCGCCGGTCACACACAGTCCGCTCGATTGGTGGCAGGTGCGCCATTTCCAAATTATTGATTCCGGCGATATGCAGGAAAAAGATTGTCTCTACTGCCACCAGGTCGAAAGCTCGTGCAATAATTGTCACGGGTACGTAGGCGTTCGGAAAATAAAGTAGACACCCGTCAGTAGATTGTAGCCAGATTGTCTGTTGACTGTCTACTGACGACTCTGAGTATGCTATGACTGAAACACACGCACAAACAGCACCATTTCCTTCCAAGTTGCAGTCGCGCCGCAATTTCATCCAAGCGATGCTGGGCATCATTGGCGCGGCGTGGGCGGGCGGGGTCGCGCAAGGCATCGTGTTCCCGGCTCCGCGCGCGACAACTGGGCAAATCAAACTTGCGTTGAACGATGTGCCGGTTGGCGGTACCAAGCCGATCACGTACGAGGGCAAGTCCGCGCTTGTGATGCGCACGACCGAAGGCGTGACCGCGCTCTCAATGATTTGCACGCACCTCGGTTGCACGGTGCAGTGGCGCGAAGGCAAGCAGGAATTTTATTGCCCCTGTCACGATGGCTTGTTCGACCGCGATGGGGGCGTCATCTCCGGTCCGCCGCCGATGCCGCTCGAAGCATTGCCGGTCAAGGTGACGGGCAACGAGATTTTGATTGGTGAAGCGTGAGAGGCAATTGATGAAACACATTTTTCTGGCGCTGATGATTTTCACAATTATCATCGCGCTGACTCCTACGATGCAAGCGAACGCGATGCCCGAGTACGCGACGCGCACCGGCGAGCCGTGCGGTACATGCCACACCAGTTCGGCGGGCGGCGGTCTGCGCTCGCCGCGTGGTCAAGCCTGGGTCGCGCAAACAAAACCGAACGCCGTGCCATCGCTCGAAGAGGCGCTCAAAATCCTGGGTGTCAACATCACAACGAACCCGGCGGATTATCTTGCGCCGAGTACGCCACCGCCCGCGCCCGCGCCGCTTGCTACGCGGCTCGATAAAAAATTGCAACTGCTCGAACGCTTGTTGGAGTACGACGGAAACTAGGATGATTCACCACAGAGACGCGGAGAGCGCAGGGAAAAAATAATAAAAAACTCTGCGACCTCTGTGTCTCTGTGGTGAGGAAAATTATTGTGGATAATCAATGATGAAAGTTTCACGACGCGATTTTCTCAAGATAGGTGCTGGACTCGCCGCCACCGGCGCGGCATTGCCGCTCATCAAATCGGCGGTCGCTTCGCGTGCGCGCGTGCCGGTCGTTGCGCCGGAAGAGCAAGGCGAAAAATTTATCACAACCGTTTGCTCGATGTGTCCATCGGGTTGCGGTTTGCAGGTGCGCGTGGTCAACGGCAAAGCGGTCAAGGTCGCCGGCAATCCACTGCATCCGCTCAATCAAGGCGTGTGCTGTCCCAAGGGGCAGGCATCGCTCGAAATTTTGTATAGCCCCGAACGACTCGCGCAACCGATGCGACGCAAGGTCGGCAAGGATGTTGCTGCAAACGATCTGTCGCAGTGGGAAGCAATTTCCTGGGACGATGCGCTCAAGACTGTCGTCGAAAAATTGCGTGCGCTCCGCGAACAAGGTCAAGCGCACACGGTCGCGGTTCTGCACGGCGAACTGCGCGGACAAATGCGTCCACTCTGGTCGCGTTTCCTCTCGGCGTACGGCTCCCCGAATTTGCTCTCGACCGATTCGC
>CAZPIR010000145.1:4731-8517 GCA_964586085.1 uncultured Anaerolineaceae bacterium
CGCAGGGCATCAACGGCTATCCGATTTACGACGTGGACAATGCGCGCTATGTGATGTGTTTTGGCGGCAGTCTACTCGAATCGTCGCGGCACTTGCAAAAATATTTGTCGGGCTATGGCTTTATGCATCGCGGCGCATCGAACCGCGCGAAACTGATTGTCGTTGATCCACGCTTTAACGTGACCGCCGCAAAATCGGACGAGTGGATTCCGATTCGACCTGGGACGACTGGCGCGCTCGCGCTGGGTATGGCGCACGTGCTCATCAAATCCGGTTTGGTCGCCAAATCGTTCCTCGATAATTTCACGTTCGGGTATGAAGATTTCAAAGACGATCAAGGACGCACGCATCGCGGTTTCAAAAATCTTGTGCTCGAAGAGTACACGATTGACCGTGTTGCTGACATCACCGGCGTGCCAAGTGGCACAATTGCGAAACTTGCCGGCGAGTTCGGTGCGAATCGTCCGGCGATTGCCATCATGCCAACTGGCCGCGGCGACCTGACTGGCGGTAACGGTTTGTACTCGGCGCTCGCGATTCACGCGCTCAACGCGCTCGTTGGCTCGATTGATGTGCCGGGGGGTGTGCAGGTTCAACAGACGCCGAACCTGGCTTCTCTCCCGGCACTGTCGAGCGATGCGGTTGCGGAAAAGGGTCGCACGATGACGCGGCTCGATGGCGCGGGCAGTGATTACCCGGTGTCGTACTCGGCGTTTCAAAATCTCGCGGACAATCTAACGAACGGCAAACCGTACGCGGCGAATGTGTTGTTCTTGCTCAACGCGAATCCGGTTCACGATGCGCCGCAAGGCAAACGCTTTGTCGAGGCGTTCAAGAAAACGTCGCTCGTCGTCAGTACCAGCCCAGTGCTTGATGAGAGCGCGGCGTACGCCGATTTGATTTTGCCCTCGCCCACGTTTTTCGAAATGTGGGGCGACGATATTCTCGAAGGCACGGGCTATCCTGGGATTGCGATGCGTCAACCGGTCGTCAAGCCGGTGCGCGACGGGCGTAATCCCGGCGATGTGGTTTTGCAAATCGCCAAGCAACTCGGCGGCAAGGTGAGCGAAGCGTTACCCTGGAATGATTTTCTCGCGCTCGTCAAACAACGCGTCGCGGGGATGAAAATTTCCTGGGACGATTTGGTGGACAAGGGCGCGTGGTCGGCGCTCGTGTATCAATCGGCGCAACCGGGAAGCAAAGCGTGGGCGAACGTCGTCGGACGTGATCGCGTGAACGCGCCGAAAGATGGACGCTTTGATTTCTTTTCGCGCGAATTGTTTGCCGCGCTGAATCCGAAAAACGATGTCGAGTGTTTGCCGCATTTCATTACGCCCGCGCAAACGGCGAACGCTGATTATCCGTTCGTGCTGATTTCGCAAGAGACGATGACGCAGGCGCGCGGATGGAGTGGTGTTGTGCCGACTCTGCAAGAGGTGTACGGTTTGCAGATGAGCGCGCGCTGGGAATCCTGGGTCGAGATTCATCCGCTTGCGGCGGAACAGTTGCACATCAAGCAAGATGATTTGGTGTGGGTCGAGTCTGCCGCCGGCAAAATTCGCGTGCGCACAAAAATCACCGAGGGTATCTGGCACAATGCGGTCAACGTGCCGTGCGGTCAAGGTTTATTCAGCGCTGCGCAGTGGGGACGCGAAGCGTCTACGGCGAAAATGCGGCACGGCGCGAATGTGTCCGAGTTGTTGGCGAGTGGAAGCGAAAAGAATTCCGGCGTCGCGGCAAGTTTGCCGACGCGGGTAAAAGTATACAAATAACTAACGCACTAGAAAACCATCGAACTAGAGGAACTTATGCCTCGTTGGACAATGGCAATTGATCTCGATAAATGTCTGGGTTGTCAGGCGTGCACCGTCGCGTGCCGGATGGAAAACAACACGCCCGTCGCGGGACCCGAGCAAGCGGCGAAAGGTCGCGCGATTCTGTGGAACGAAGTGATTCCATCGAGCGAAGGCGAATTTCCGAATGTCAAGGCACGTTACATTCCGCGTCCGTGTATGCACTGCGAAGATTCGCTCTGCACCAAAGTATGCCCGGTCAAGGCGACGTACAAAAACGAAGAGGGCATCGTGCTCGTAGATTACGACCGTTGCATCGGTTGCCGTTTCTGCACGGTCGGTTGCCCGTACGCGACGCGCTATTTCAACTGGTACGAGCCGTACTATCCCGAAGCGCTCAAAGCACATCTCAATCCCGATGTGCCGATTCGTACCAAGGGCGTCGTCGAAAAATGCACCTTCTGCGTGCATCGCTTGCAAAAAGCACGTGCCAAGGCGGCGGCAGAAGGTCGCGTGTTCCAGGCAAGCGATTATGTGCCGGCGTGCGTCGAGACGTGCACCGGGCGCGCGCGTTATTTCGGCGACCTGGATGATCCGACGAGTCTCGTCTCGCAACTGCTCAAGAGTCCGCGTGCATTCCATCTGCTCGAAGAACTGGGCACACATCCCAAAGTCTTTTACCTTAGAGAAGGCTAGTCGCAAAATTTTGGATTTTGGATTTTCAATTTTTTGATTGGCTCCGTCGCAAATCGAAAATCGAAAATCCAAAATGGAGTCATAATGTCCCGTATCGAACAAATTGTTTTTGCGCCGCTCCGCTCGACCGGCAAATGGTTCTGGGTCGTCTTTACGATTCTGTCCGCGCTGACCGCGTGGGGCATCTATGCGTACTATGTGCAAATCACCGAAGGGCTGGGTGTGACCGGTTTGAATCGCCCAGTCTACTGGGGCATCTATCTCACCAACTTTGTTTTCTTTATCGGCATCAGCCACGCCGGTACGCTCATCTCCGCGATTCTGCGCGTCACGAACGCGAACTGGCGACGCTCGATCATGCGCATCGCCGAAGCGGTGACTGTGTTCGCGTTGTGCGTCGGTGGCTTACAAATCCTGATTGATATGGGTCGTTCCGAACGCGTGCTCAACGTGATTTTGTACGGACGCTATCAATCGCCGTTCCTCTGGGACTTTACCTGCATCAGCATTTATTTGTTTAGCAGTATCACGTATCTCTACCTGCCAATGATTCCGGATATTGCGCGCTTGCGCGACAAGTTCGAGGGCGCGGGTTGGCGCAAGTGGCTGTACACGACGCTCGCGCTCGGCTGGCGGGGCAATCACACGCAAATGCATCGGCTCGAAAAAGCGATTGCGGTGCTCGCGATTGCGATCATCCCGATTGCGGTTTCGGTGCACACGGTCGTCTCGTGGATTTTTGGTATGACGCTGGTGCCGATGTGGCACAGCACGATCCTTGGTCCGTACTTTGTCGTCGGCGCGATTTTTTCCGGCATCGCCACCTTGTTCCTCGCGATGGCGATTATGCGCAAGGTGATGCACCTCGAAGAGTGGCTGACCGATAAACAGTTCAACTATCTCGGCATTCTCCTGCTCGTGATGAGCGTGCTCTGGACGTATTTCACGTTTTCCGAATATATGACGACGTTCTACGGCGCGCTCGCGGACGAAATGCCGGTAGTGAATGCAAAATTATTTGGCGAGTTCAACTGGGCGTTCTGGACGATGGTCTTGTTCAACGGCATCATTCCGTTCGTCATCCTGATTCGCCGCTCAGGACGCACGGTGATGGGCACCGTCATCGCTTCGATTTTCATTGACATTGGAATGTGGCTCGAACGTTTCACGATTGTCGCGCCAAGTCTGACCAAGCCGCGCCTGAGCCAGTGGGCGATCTATCAACCGACCTGGGTCGAGGCGTCCACCAGCAGGTCAATGCTGCGCACGAAGGGCGGAATTCTGCGACCAAGCTGAT
>CAZPIR010000146.1:0-8514 GCA_964586085.1 uncultured Anaerolineaceae bacterium
TTACAGCGCGGACGCGTTGCGGTTCACCATCATCACGTCATCCGCACCGGGCAACGACACGAAACTCGACATGGAAAAGGTCGAGCACGCGCGCAACTTTGCAAACAAGATTTGGAACATGGCGCGCTTTATCACGAGCAACATCAAACCCGGCGAATCGTTCGCGCCCGTGCCCTATTCCAAATCCTTGCCGCTCGCGGATCGTTGGATTTTGTCGCGCCTCAATCACGTGATCGCGGACGTGGACGCGCAATATCGCAAATGGGATTTCGGTGAAGGCACGCGACTGATTCACGATTTTCTGTGGAGCGAGTTTGCCGACTGGTACATCGAAGCGTCCAAGATTGCGCTGTACGGAAGCGACGCGAATGCCGCGCAACGCACGCGCGCGATTTTGCTCTACGCGCTCGATCAAGGTTTGCGATTGTTGCATCCGACGATGCCGTTCGTGACCGAAGAGACCTGGCAACAACTCCGCGCGTTCGGCATGCCGAGCGAGTACGACGCGCTCATCGTGGCGAGTTATCCGAAACCGCTCATGCAATACATTGACGCGCGCGCCGAAAAAGAGTTTGGGCAAGTGGTCGAGGTCGTGCGCGCCATTCGCAACGCGCGCGCCGAGTTCAACGTGGAACCGGGCAAACGCATCCCGGCGATCATCTCCGCCGGACGCGCCCGCGATTTGCTCGCGTCGCAACAAGACATCATCGCTTCGCTCGGTCGGCTCGATACGAACGCGTTCCAAATCGAAACGCGTGCGCAGAAACCAGCGCAAGCGCTCACGCTCCTGGTTGGCAAGATTGAAATTTACTTGCCGCTCGCCGGCATGATTGACGTCGAAAAAGAAAAGGCGCGGCTCGCCAAAGAAATCGCGAACGTGCGCGGCGCAATTGACCGCGCAGAGAAACAACTCGCGAGCGACTTTGGCAAAAAAGCGCCGAAAGACATTGTGGACAAGGTGCGCGAAACGCTCGCGGCGAATCACGAACGCGTCGGACGCCTCGACGCGCAACTCGCGAGTCTCGAAGGTCGTGAGCCGGAAAAACCGGTGCGCGCAAAACCGGCGAAACGCGCGAAAGCCAAAGTGGTGAAAAAGAAAACGGCAACGAAAAAGATGACCAAGAAACCGATAAAAAAGGCGCGCAAATAATTTCGTAGGGGCGACCCTTGTGGTCGCCCTTTACATTGACACAAAACGCAATCAATGCGAAAATCCCGGCGGATTCAATCGGGAGAGAAAAAATATGCGAATCAAAATTTGCATGTTCGTGATACTGCTCGTCGCGCTCGTTGGTTGCGGGGAAGCAACGACGCAACCTTATCCCGCGCCGGCATATCCTGGTCCAGGGACACTACCCTATCCCGGTCCGGGCGCCGCATTACCACTAACCTCTGTGCCGCGCACCGAATCGCCGGTCACGTCACTGATCCAACGCGCCGAAATCGCTCAGCAAAACAATGATCTTGCGGCGGTGATTGATTTGAATTCCCAGATCATCGCGCTCGATCCCAAAAACAAAAACGCGTTTTACAATCGCGGCTTGGCATACGACGAACGCGGCGATTTGGCGCGTGCACTCGCCGATTACACTCAGGCAGTCATACTCGACCAAAAATTTGTGCGTGCGCTCTACAATCGCGGCATCGTTTATCACGAACTCGGCAGACTAGACGAAGCGATCGCCGATTACACCAAGGCGCTTGGCATCGAACCCGATCAGGCGCGCATCTATAACAATCGCGGACTCGTCTATGCCGACAAGAACAATTTCGATGCGGCGCTTGCCGATTACAACAAAGCACTCGAATTCGATCCACGTTTGAACTATGTCTATCTCAATCGCGGCATTGCCGAACGCAAAAAAAATGATCGTGCCGCCGCGGTTGCCGACCTAACCAAATATCTCGAACTCGAACCGAACAGCCCCGACCGCGCACAAATCGAATTGTGGTTGAGCGAATTAAAAAAATGATCCGCGTACTTGTTGCGCTTTGTCTCATGTTCGTCGTGAGTTGTAGCGCATCGCCCACACCGCAAGCGACGAGCACGCCGACCCGCGCGCAACCCACGGCGACGGCAACCCGCGCGCCCACGCCGCGCATCAATGCATCACTCGATGTCGGCACGCGCATCGCGCTCGCGGCGGAAACCCAGGTCGGCGTGACGACAATTTACGACGCGCAGTACGTCAAGCTTGCGTACCCGAATGGCGATGTGCCACCGGAACGCGGCGTGTGTACGGACGTGGTCGTGCGTGCGTTTCGTACGCTTGGCGTGGACTTGCAAGTACGCGTGCACGAGGACATGAAAAAGAATTTCAGCGTGTATCCCAAAGATTGGGGGCTGTCTGCGCCTGACCCGAACATTGACCATCGGCGTGTGCAAAATCTGGCCAAGTATTTCGAGCGAAGTGGTAAACAAATTCGGAGTTTGAGCGAGGAATCTTTTTTACCGGGCGATGTGGTGACCTGGCAATTGAGCGGCTGGATGCAACACATTGGCATCGTCGCGGTGGACAGGGTACCCTACGCCAATCGGCATTACATTATTCACAACGTGGGCGCGGGCACGCAAAAAGAAGATGCGTTGCCTTCGTTCAAATTGATTGGACATTATCGGTGGTGACATTATGCGCGTAATTACTGGTTCAGCCAAAGGACGCACGCTTAAATCGCCGGGCGAAGCAACACGCCCCATCACGGATCGCGTCAAAACCAGTCTCTTTAACATTCTCGCCGGAGACATTCGCGATGCCAATGTGCTCGACCTGTTTGCCGGCGCGGGAAGCGTCGGCATCGAGGCGCTCTCGCGTGGCGCTAAATCGGCAACGTTCGTCGAGCTGGATCGCGAAGCGTTGAACGCGATTCGCAAGAACCTGGAAGTGACGCGGCTGTACGCGCACGCCAAAATCGTGCGGCTGGATGTGTTCAAGTTTATTCGCGGCAATCATCCGGTGAAATACGATTTGATTTACATTGCACCGCCACAGTACAAAGAGTTGTGGTTGGAAACCTTGAGGGTACTCGACTCGCGCGATGTGCTCGCGCCCGATGGCATCGTCGTCGTGCAAATTCATCCGAAAGAGTACAAGGAAATTTTGCTGACCCAGTTTGAACTGTTCGATCAGCGCAAGTATGGCAGTACCCAGTTGTGCTTTTATCGCAAGGTCACCTCGGCAACCAGCACTTTGCGCCCCAGAGAAATTTGATTTTGTTCTCCGGTCTGAGCGTAAGAACCAAAACACCAACCAGTCCCAACACGACCATTGCCCAAACAACAATTTCGATGGGCTTGGCAAAACGCGTCAAGAATCAATCCTGCTGATCTGCATTGCTGATAATCTGGAAAAATGATTCGACCACGCGCGGGTCAAACTGCGAGCCGCTCATCGAACGAATGTAATCGAGCGCTCGCTCACGATCCCAGGCAGGACGGTACGGACGGTTCGAGGTCAGTGCGTCCCATACATCCACAACCGCAAAAGCGCGCGCGGCGAGCGGAATTTGTTCGCGCGCTAGTCCTCGCGGATAACCAGTGCCATCCCATCGTTCGTGATGATAATACGGAATTTCCATTGCCTGATGGAGATATTCAATCGGCGCCAAGAGTTCGTGCGCATAGTACGGATGTCGGCGCATCAAATTCCATTCCTCATCCGTCAACGGACCCGGTTTGAGCAAGATCGAATCCGAAATGGCAATCTTGCCAATGTCATGCAACAAGGCGCCACGCCGGATAAACGCCAACTCGGTTTCGCTGATGCCCATTGCGCGCGCAACCTGGACGGTCAAATCCGTCACACGATGCGAGTGACCTTCTGTTTCGCGGTCGCGCAAATCCAGTGCACGTGACCAACCTTCGATGAGCGCATCGTACGCGCGCGTCAGTTTTTCATTTGAGATTTGCAGATCGGTGAACAAGGAAATGTTGTCAATCGCAATAGCCGCTTGTTGCGCCAAGGTATTCAAAAAGGCATCCCAATCCGCATCGGGCACGACGGGGGCGCGGAAAAAAACTTCGAGCACGCCGTTGAGCTGACCTTTGGCGACCAGTGGCACAGCAAAGTAGGCGACGATTCCTTCAACATGGAAAAACTGTAACAACGACGCGGGCAAATAATTCAAGTCTTGCACGGTGGGGGCTTGCAAATTGGGAATGGCAATCGTGTGTCGAAGCGTCGCTAGATGTTTGGCGTATTCCGCATCGAGATGCCAGGTAGCTTGCTCGATTGTTTCGGTGCGAAAGCCGCGTCCACGCGCCAAGCGAGGTTGTTGCGTCACCGCGTCAACGAGCTGGATGTTCGTCGCGTCCGCGTGCAACTGGGTCACAATCTGGAACAAGAGCACATCAAGCATCGCGTGCAGATCAACCGTCGAAGCAATTGCACGATCAATTTCGTGCAGGGCTTGCACATGTTGGAGACGCCGTTCGGTTTGTTCGTGCAACTCGACACGCTGAATGGCGTTTGCCGCAATGTCGGCAATCGCGTTGATCACCCGCAAATCTTGATCTGTAAAAGGCGCGTGTCCACCAACCGTCAAACAACCAATGTTTTTTTGATCTGTAATGAGGGGCACACAAATGAGTGACCTCAAGTCGCCAACATGACTAGGATTCAAAACGCGTGGGTCGTTCGGCAAATCATTGGTGATACAGGTAGTTCCGTTTTTAACGACCTGTCCACGAATTCCTGCGCCCGCCATTACCCGACTCCCCGCATACATAGACCAGGTTCCGGTAACCGCTTCGGTAACGAGTTCGTTCGTTGTTTGATCAAGAAATGCAATGCTGGCAGTGTGGCTATGAAGCAAATCACACGTTTGTTCAAGGATGAGTGGCAAAATCTCCGCGCGAGTGCGCGCCGAGCGTAACGCCGCGCTGACCGTCGCCACAGCTTGCAATTCATGCTCGCGTTGCTTGCGATCAGTAATGTCTTGCAAAATACCGACCTCACCGGTGACACGTCCCGTCGCATCCCGAACGGGAATGGAAGAATCGGCGATCCAACGCAGGGTCCCATCACGCACTTTGACGTGCATGTCATATTTCCACTCGTAAAGTTCACCGGACACAGCCAACGGCGCGGCTTGTTGCGGGGTCAGGTGCGCCGCGACACCACGCATTTGTGATTCCTGCACTAGGTCGAACCAGGTGCGCGGAGTGATCTCTTGAGCGGTGTATCCAACCAATCGCTCAATCTCTTCGCCCATGAATGTGTAACTTTGGGTTTGGAAATCAAACAGGTACGGTACTGCATCGGCGGCGGTGATGGCGCGACGGTACTGCTCTTCGCGCAAACGTACCGCTTGTTCGGCAAGCTTGCGCTCGGTAATATCGCGATAATTGATGACCACCCCTTGCACCACCGCGTCATCCAACAAATTGTTTACACTATATTCAAGCCAGCGCAGAACACCGGCTTTGTTGAAAATACGCAATTGACCGGTTTCAAGAACACCGCAAGTTTTTGAAGCGCGGGCAAAAATCGTGCGCGCGTCTGCCAAATCCTCTGGATGCACAAGGTCAAACCCTGGTCTCCCAATTCGCTCTTCCAAAGAGTAGCCATTGATACGTAGACTTGCCGGACTTTCGTACAACACAGAACCATCCCGGGCAAGCAGAACAATTCCGTCCGCGCTGTTTTCGATCATGGCACGAAAACGTATCTCGTTCGCCTGTTGGCGCTCTTCTGCTTGGAGATGTTCGGTCATGTCGCGTTGAATGGCGAGGAATCCAACAATCTGGTCATCCTCGTCAAGAATTGGATTGGCGGAGCCTTCAACCGTGACCAGCCTGCCATCCTTGGCTCGATTGATCAATCCGCCGCTGACCACTTGCTTGGACAAAAGTGTCGCCCAGAATTTTTCATAGACCGCTTGATCGAGCAAACCCGATTTGAGGATGCGGGGATTTTGTCCGATCGCCTCTTGGACCGAGTAACCATAAATTTTTTCGAACGCGGCATTGACATAGAGAATCTTGCCCGCCACATCTGTCATAAAGATCGCTTCGCCCGATCGCTCAATGCCCATGCGAAACATTCGTAAACGTTCTTCGGCTAACCGACGTTCTACGATCTCGCTTTGAGCTTGGTGCAACGACGCGTTGACATTGCTAATCGCAATTTGCACCACGCCAGCCCCAGTCAAGAAAAAAAAGCTTTGACCCAGAAATGCCAAATACAAACTAGTGGGATCTGGATTGTAAGATAGCCAATTCAAAGATTCCGCCCAGAGCAACCCGGCTCCGGCAACTAGCCCCATGCCAACCCACCCAAACGCATACCGATAACCCAACCAAAGACCGGCACCAAGAATCACAAGAAAATTGCCTGCCGTAAATCCGATGGAACGAATGCCGCCAGTGTACCAAGCCGCATAGTTGAATAACAACCAAGCAAGGAGCACAAACAAATGCGACGCCCATCGCACTTGCCCACGGTACAATAAAAACTGGATGCTGAAGAAAGCGGAAAAGGTTGGCACCAGAACGGCGTAGAGCAAAGCAAACGAGGGGTAAAAGAACGCCCGGATAATCACCGCCATAATAACGAGCAATAAAGCAAACCAGGTTGCAAGGTGGACTTGACTTGCAATTCGAGTCTTGCTTTTGTCGTCCAGAAAAACCGGCGGGGCAAACCTTGTTTTGAATTGGGATAGCATTGTCCTTGTCCTTTACTAGCCAAACCGGCCAAACCTAACAGCGTGGCAAAAAAAATCCTCGCCTAGCAAACAAAGCGGCGAGGCAACTAGGACTTGGCAAGCAATTGCATTTCTGCGATTTGCGTATACACACTGCCACCCGGGCGCAAATCACTTTTCATCAAACTCACACGCGCGAATTGGATCGTGCCGAGTTCGCCGATCTGGGTTTGCTCGATCAAATTACCAATCGCCTGTCGCTCGCTCGGTAAAGCGTCACGCTTGACGCGACCGAGCGTGAGATGCGGCGCGAATGGTTTACCCTCACGCGCAAATCCCAGGATTTCACACGCGTCTTCAATTTGCTCTGCAAGTTGCGTTGCCACCGCAACCTCGCCGCGCGCGCCAACCCAGATTACATTCGGGCGACGCAGATCGGGGAACGCGCCCGTGCCGACAATCGTCAACGCAAACGGCGCAATGCCGGCACACACCTCGCTCAATGCGCTTTGTAATTCCGGCATTTGCGCGGACGTCACATCGCCCAAAAATTTGAGCGTGATGTGAATGTTTGCGGGGGCAACCCAGCGCACCGCCTTGGCATTGCGGTCGCGTTGCAAACGCGTTTGCAAATCCGCAAGCGCGCGACGTGTGGCATCGTCCAATTCCAGCGCGACAAAACTGCGAATCATTTCTGACATGATCAAATCTCCTGCCTTGATTCTCTGTCAAATTGCGGCAAATGTCAAAACCATGCGCCAGACAATTTCCGATTTGCTAATCCCCGTGCTCTTGTGATAGAATCTATACGCTTGCATTTTTATTGAGGAGAAACGACATGCCATCAAATTTTCTGCTGAACAATTTGCCTGCCTCGCGCCACACGATTGAAAACGCACTGCGCTTTGAATTTTGGCGCGCCGGTTTTAAAAATGTTTGGTTCACATGCACGCAGGAAACCACGCCGTTGCAAGCCCAAGCCGCGTGGGGTGAAAACACATTGAACGTCGAATGGGAACCAAGCAAGTATCTCTTGCTCAAATCGAGCCAGCCGGACCAGAACGCCCTGAACGCATTTGCTATCGTCCTCAAACACAAACCACTCGCCGCGTACAAAACCGCCGAGGGTCAGGTCGTCATCGAGTGGCGCATCAAAGATGGCGATGCGCGTTTTCAAGAATTGCAATCTGCCGGCGTCACCGAATTACAACGGCTGAACAA
The DNA here is from genome assembly GCA_964586085.1 of uncultured Anaerolineaceae bacterium. Lineage (GTDB taxonomy): Bacteria > Chloroflexota > Anaerolineae > UBA4142 > UBA4142 > JACRBM01. The sequence continues at coordinate 7,864 of CAZPIR010000146.1, forward strand.
GTGAGTTAAAGGTTTCAAGTTTCAAGCAATTAACCTGAAACCCTGTAACATGAAACTCATTCTCCTCGATTCGCACGCGCTGATTCATCGCGCGTATCACGCGATCCAACCCACGCTCACCAGTCCCAGTGGTGAACCCACGAACGCGACGTTTGGTTTTACTTCGACGCTCCTCAAAGTGTTGAGCACGGAAAAACCGGATTACATCGCCGCCGCGTTCGACGTGGGCAAAAGTTTTCGCGACGATTTGTTTGAACAGTACAAGGCGCATCGTCCGCCCCTGGCGAGCGACCTGGTTCCGCAACTCTCGCGCTCGCGTGAGGTCGTCGAGGCATTCGGCATTCCCACGTTCGGCATGATCGGCTATGAAGCTGATGATTTACTCGGCACGCTCGCGCATCAAGCCAGTCAACGCAACGACCTGGAAACGATCATCGTCACCGGCGACTCGGACACATTTCAACTCGTCACGCCGCGCGTGCGCGTGATGACGTTCGGGCGACAGTTTGGCGAAACGGTTGTGTACGATCAAGCCCGCGTCATTGAGCGGTACGGACTCGCGCCGAAACAATTGATTGATTTCAAAGCGCTCAAGGGCGACCCGTCCGATAATGTGCCAGGTGTCGCCGGCATCGGCGAAAAAACAGCAAC
>CAZPIR010000147.1:0-5957 GCA_964586085.1 uncultured Anaerolineaceae bacterium
TACGAGCGCGGCGATTGATTCGGCGTCCGCGAGCGTTGCCGGGCGAATCGCGATATTATTCTGTGCGACTGTAAATACAGTCGCGCGGGTAAAACTTGTTGTCATCATAACGTCCTCTACTATTAACCACGAATTTTCACGACTTGAATATTTTTTATTCGTGTAATTCGTAGTTTATCCTACGCTTTGATTCGGTACCAGTACTGATAAATTTCCTTGAATTCGAGTTTGGTGTAGAGTCGCAGGGCGGGCGGGTTGTTGAGCATCACTTGCAAGTATGCCGTGCGCGCGCCATTCGCTTTGCCCCACGCCAAAATATTTTTCACGAGTTGTTGTCCGTGACCCTGATTGCGAAAATTCGCATCGGTCACAATATCGAACAAGCCGACGAATTCATTTTGCACGACGCCTAATCCGCACGCAATGGTTTGCTCGTTGCGACGTAGCGCAAAAAATCCATTGAGCAAGGGCGAGCCGGTCAACATTTGTTTGAGTGCCGCTTGCCGATTTGCGTTCACGCCGCTCAAGCGCATGAAATCGGCAAGCCACACGTCGGTCAGCGCTTGGGTGATGACGATGGAATCATCCAAGCGTGCATCCACGCCAACCAGGTCGGCGAGTTGCACGCTCGTCAGCGAATCATGCCGATAGCCGCGCGCGTCCAATTGTTGGTCGAGGCTCGCGGGCTGGGTCGCGCCGGTCATTTTGAAAACGACATCCAGGTTATGTGCGCGATACAATCGTTCGCACTGTCCGATTTTTTTTATGGCGTCCAACCGCGATTCGTAAATTGGATTGACCGAGTTGGCGCGTTTGGTGTAGCCATTCGCAAAGCGCAAGACCCAGCCATCGTATATCAGTGTTTGTAAGGGTTGCCACGCATTAAGCGCAACTTCTTCCATTTGGGTTATGGTGTTCATTTGAAAACTCTTTGATACTACAACGACACCGCCATCGTACTGCTTATACCTGTGTCAAAATTTTTGCGAACTTGTCCGTCAGTTCATCCACATGCGATTTTTGGAAAATGAGCGGCGGGACGAAACGCACGACTTTTTCACGCGCTTGAATCAACAACAAACCTTGTTCGTATCCCCTATCGCGAATCGTCGCCGCGCTCACATCGAGTTCGACGCCGACCATCAAGCCGCGTCCGCGCACCTCTTTGATGTGTGGCGAATTGATTTCGCTCATGCGCTCCATCAAATAATTCCCAGTCTCGTTTACGTGCTTGAGAAATCCTGGGTCGCTAATGCGATTGAACACTTGCAACGCAACCGAGGTGATGAACGCGCCGCCGCCAAAGGTTGTGCCGTGTTCGCCCGCGTGCATCGCGGAGGCGATCGCATCCGTCATCAAAATCGCGCCAATCGGCAAGCCGCCCGCGAGTGGTTTCGCGACGGTCATAATGTCCGGCGTCACGCCCGACCATTCGTGTCCCCACAATTTGCCGGTGCGACCGACGCCGCATTGAATTTCGTCAAAGATGAGCAACGCGCCGCGCTCATCGCACAATTTTTTCAGACCGCGCATAAATTCGTCGCTTGCCGGATAAATGCCGCCTTCGCCTTGCACCGGCTCGATGATGACGGCGGCGGTCTCGTCGTTAATTGCCGCGCGCGCCGAATCCAGGTCGTTGAAATTCGCGAACGATACACCCGGCATCAACGGTCGAAACGGCGCTTGGTATTTTTCGGAATCGGTGGCGGCGAGTGCGCCCATCGTGCGTCCGTGGAAACTGCCGCGAAACGCGACGAAATTTTTGCGCGCCGTGTCGCCGTGCTCGGCGTGATACTTGCGCGCGAATTTCATCGCGCCTTCCATCGCCTCGGTGCCGGTGTTGGAAAAGAAAACCTTGTCGGCGAACGATTTTTGCACGAGCGCTTTGGCGAGTGCGACCTGGGATTCAGTGTAAAACAAATTCGAGGTGTGCAGCAAACCGTTTGCCGCTTCCTGAATTGCCTGCACGAGTCCTGGGTCGTTGTAGCCAAGTGCATTGACCGCGATGCCTGCCGCGGTATCGAGATATTTTTTGCCATCGGCATCGTAGACGTAGACGCCTTCGCCGCGCGTCAACACAAACGGCGGACGTGTGTAGGTCTGGGCGATGTATTGTTTTTCGTCATCAATGATTTGTTGGGGATTCATAATTCTCCTTCGTCGAATGACGGAGGACGAAGGACGGATGACCAAGGAGTTGATCGGTCGTCCGTCTTCCGTCATCGGTCGTTTTTGAATTCCGTTCCGTTTCCGCTCGTCAGTCCATCCAAATTCGTAATCCTTGCCGCTTTCGCTCCGCCGGCAACCGCATCGAGTGCGGCGCGCACCTTGGGAATCATGCCACCAAAAATCACTTTCGACTTGATGAGCGATTCGGCTTCGTTGGTGGTCAACGTCGGAATCACTTGATCGTTCTGCAAAACGCCGGGCACGTTGGTCACGAACACAACCGCATCCGCATTGAGCGCGGCGGCAATCGCGCACGCAACTGAATCGGCGTTGACGTTGTACGAACCTTCGTCGCCGAGTGAAATCGGCGAAACGACGGGCACGATTTTTTGTGCGATCAAATCGCACAGCACTTGCCCGCGCACGCTCACGACCTTGCCCACGCGACCCAGGTCGCCGCCGGGGTGTTGCATTTTTTCAACGCGTACGAGTCCGCGATCCACGCCGCTCAACCCAGTTGCATCGGCGCCGGCATTCAACAATGCGGCGACGATGCGTTTGTTCACGCGCCCGCTCAACACCATCTCGGCGATGGCGAGTGAGGCATCATCCGTCACGCGCAAGCCCTCGACAAAGCGCGGCGTGAGACCCAGCTTGACTTGCAAATCCGCAATCTCTTTGCCGCCGCCGTGCACGACGACCGGCGTCTCGTGCATTTTCGCAATTGCGCTCGCGAATCCCGTCAAGAAATTCGCATCATCAATTTCGTTGCCACCTACTTTTAAGACTAGCATGATTTTTATCCCATTACTTTGATGGGACGCAGATCGCCGCAGATGAACACAGAAAAAATTACATCTGCGTTTGTCCGCGTTTGTCTGCGTCCAATTACATCAGCCCGGTCTTTTCATCGAGACCAAACATCAAATTCATATTCTGCACCGCTTGACCGCTCGCGCCCTTGATGAGATTGTCAATGCTCGCGCAGATGATGGCTTGTTGCACGTCCGCGACATAGTGAATCGAAATCGTGCAATAGTTGGTGTAATTGCTGTGTGTGATTGTCGCCATTTGTCCGGCGGGCAAGATGCGGACGAACGGTTCGTTGGCATACGCTTGCGTGTACAAATCGCGCAGACGTTGTTCGTTCCAGCCCTCGGTCAAGCGCACGTACATCGTCGAGAGAATGCCGCGACTGATCGGCAAAAGATGCGGTGAAAAAATCAGTGATGCTTTTGGATTGACCTCTTTTAATTCCTGCTCCATCTCGCTCAAATGGCGATGCACGCGACCGATGTTGTATGGCGAAAGATTTTCGTTCACCTCGACAAAGTGCACGGTCAATGATGGCTTGCGTCCCGCGCCGGAGACGCCCGATTTTGAATCCACGATGATCGTGTCGTTCGTCGCGTTCGCGTGCCAAATCGGTGCGAGACCGAGGATGACGCTAGTAGGATAACACCCAGGATTGGCGAGGAGTTGCGTCTGTTTGATTTGCGTGCGATGCAATTCGGGCAAACCGTAAACTGCACTTGGCAATAATTCCGGCGCGTGATGATCGAGACCGTACCATTTTTTATAGACCGCCGCGTCGTGCAAACGAAAATCGGCCGAGAGGTCAATCACTTTAGCCCCGACATCGTACACGCGCTTGCCGAAATCGGCGGATGCGCCGTGCGGGAGCGCGAGAAACGCGACATCAATTTGATCGAGCGGTGCGGCATCGTGCGCGACGAGCGGAATGTCGAAATGGCAGGGGAGCGCGTCGCTCAATTTCTTTCCGGCGTGTGTGTCCGAGGTCGCAAATTTGATTTCGACGTGCGGATGGCGCGCAAAAATTTTCGCCAGTTCAATTCCAGTGTAACCGGTTGCGCCAAAAATTCCAACCCGAATCATTCGTCCTCCGATAAAAAATAAAAATCCCAGACCGATTGTCGCACCGGTCTGGGTTGCTAGTTCGCGCGTATTTGCGTGCAGATTCAGAGTGCAACGACAAATACACCAGACCGTTGGGCTGGTGTGGTACGCGGGCGAGGAAATCGAGTAGAGAGAATAATCATCATTGGCTCCGAATCTGCGGCGAATATAGCACACTCGTTGTGTGATGTCAAATTTAGGCGACCACAATTATTTTGCAATGATTTTACAACCCGATTACAATCGAATTGTGAAAGTGCGATACAATTAGAGTGATGACACGAGCAAGGAGGCATCGCGTTATGAACACACTTCGATTTCTATTTTTGTTGAGCGCATTCGCGTTATTGACTGCGTGCGCGCAAACACCTGAACCGACCGCAACCCCTCTCCCGCCAGCCGTTGCGCCCACGAGCGCGCCGACCGTTGCGAGCAATCCTGCGCCGACCGTTGCAAGCAAGCCGGTCGCAACCGTCGCGCCGACCAAAGCGCCGGTTGTTGTCACGGCGAGTCCGGCGGACGAAGCCGCGATGGCGCAAATTACCCTGAACGACAAGGGCAACACCGGCTTGGGCGAATGGTCGAGCAATATTGTGATTGCGCCGGCGCGTTGGTCGCCGGGTTTGCCCATCAAAACCCAAGTCACACTCAAAATTTCTGAAACGTATCTCAACGTGATGGGAATGAAGGGCATCAAGCCGGATGGATTTTTATTGCTCGCGACTGCCGAGCGCACGTTCGATGCAGATGGCGTGTTGCGCTTGCCGAGCGACGAAAGAGTGTCCACGCTCCTCACGCCGACAGGTCTTGGCATCGAAGGTGGCGTGCAGGGCGCGGTGACGAAACGATTCGGCTATGGTTTTCGTACGCCGATGGATGAACTCGTGACGGTACCGCTGACTGCGACCAAGGTCGTGGATAACATTCGGCAAATCTCGTTCACGGTCTCGACGAAACTGCCGAACGATTTGCCACCCGGCATTTATCGGATGCGGCTTGATTACGGCGTGACAATGAAGAATCGCCAATACAATTTGAATGCCGAGGCGTTCGCGCGGCGCGGTTTTCCCAAAGGTCCGTGCGATTCCGAATCGTACTCTTCGCCAATTCTCGCGGACGCGAAACACGTCAGCGGCAAGATGATTGATGCGTCCACGATCAAGCCGCGCGTGCCCTGGGTCTTGCTCGGCAATTACAACTCGAACGGTTATCGTGGCGTCGTCGCGCAAGAAGACGCATCGCGTTTTGTGTTGTCGAATCGCAACATCATTCAGGATGATGTGATCCTGCCGATGTACGACGAGAACAATCCCAAGAACGTGATCGCGTACAACCTCGAACCGCAATTTCCGACCGACACGATTTCAGATCGGCAAAACATTCCCTGGGATTACACCAAAGGTGAAATTGCGATTCAAGTGACCCAGCCCGATGGCAAGACGATTGACTTGGGCAAAGCCCCGTTCGTTGCCAAACAAGGCGCGGGCATCACCACCAAGAACGCAAAATTTACGCAATGGAAACCGCCGATGTACGGCGAGTACACGATCAAGGCGAGCGGTTGGATTGCGGACATGTTTGGTAATCGCTACGACGGCGGCGGCACGTACAAATTCTGGATCGCGAAACGAATGACGCTCGCCACCGCGACGTTCCAGGGACAAGCATATCCGGTTGGCAATCGCTATGGACGCGATATCGGATTCGCGCCCGCTGTGCCGGCGGATGTGAGTGTGACCGCAACCTTGTTCCCGAACTCGGATCCAAAAAATCCGCGCACGATTTCATACTCGGGCAAAGCGACAGCGGGTGGTGTCTATGGCGCGGCGCAAGGGATGAAGCCTTTGCCGTTCGATGCGCCCGGCGAATAC
>CAZPIR010000147.1:5967-6293 GCA_964586085.1 uncultured Anaerolineaceae bacterium
GCAAGTCATTGCCAAGTACACCGACAAGGACGGACATCTCTGGGTCGAGTCAATGCGTCACGCCGGCGTGATTTATCCGGAAGACACGCCGATTGTCGCGCACGGCAAGATGGTGCCGGTGAAAGACAAATTGCTCGAACGCGGCGAAACGAATTTTGAAGGTTGGCACAATCTCCAGACCGACGAGCAGAAGCTCGATCACATCAACTTTCCGTACAACGCCGGCGATGTGTTGTTGATTGCCGCCGATCAAGGTGGTGCAAATAAAATCGAGCCGGTCTTGTCGTTCGATTACAAGGTTGGCGCGAAAGGGTACGATTCAAAAA
>CAZPIR010000147.1:6303-8498 GCA_964586085.1 uncultured Anaerolineaceae bacterium
CATGTTCCAAAACTCTTCGGAGGGGCCGTGCTCCAAAAAGAGAATCGAAACCACGCTCCAGAAGAAGCAAGAAAGCCGCCCTGTCCCACAAAAGTTGAAGACCCTGCTCTGCCAAACGCAGTCGTAAAGTCTCGAGCTGAATCTCGAGAACCTTTTCGATCTCCTCTTGCCCCAATTTTTTAAACACAACAATTTCATCGATACGATTCAAAAATTCAGGGCATCGGTTTGACGAATGTAAAAATTGAAACGTCGAACGGATACTCGCCGCACCTGTTCCCGGAATACATCACCGATTGGATGTACTTTTACGCCGCCGCGCCGCGACCTGGATTCATGGGACGTTTTCTTGTCGGCGAGGATGGCACGCGCGCGCCGTACTGGCCCACGACGAACACGAACTTTGGCGGACAGATCAACGCGAGCAGTAACGGCGATTCGCCCGGCGAAATTTATCGTTTGCTCGGCGGTGTGGTGATTCGCAAAAAAGATCAAGCGCCGCTCTACGCCGGTTATATGGCAACCGCGTTCATCCTGCCCAAGGGGAGCAACAACAATCGCGTCATCGCGCCGGGCGCGGAAGAAATTATGGGACCGACCGGACAAAAATCGCGCATCTTTCTCGCGATGAACGTGCGACCTGGGATGGTCTACGATCAAGGTTCGACGTTCGCGCCCGCGTTCCAAATTGACCCGATGTTGCCGGTCAATATGACGTTCACGATGACATATCCCGATGGTCGCCAAGTGACCGCGCAAGGTGTGGGCGATGCGACTGGCTCGTGGGCGGGTAAGGATCGTTGGACGCTCGATGTGCCGGGCACGTATCGTTACACAGTGGATGGCGAGTGGAACGGTCACAAAGGACTTGTCCCAGGAATGCCGGCAGAGGGTAGCGAGTTTTACGTCGTGGAAGCCAATCGTCCAGTAAACGCGCAAGGCATCACGTTCGATCTGCCGCCGCTTTCGAAATTCGATCCAACCAAGGGCACGAAATGTGTTGGCAAGAGCACGGCAAAAGAAATTCGCTACGCCGCTGTGATTCCCGGCGCGGTGTTGGCGCAAGGCACCATCCCGGTCGTCAACGGAAAATTCGAGCTTACGTTCGACCCAGCATCGCTCAATAAAATTGCGCAGACGTACGACATCGTCAACAAAAATTCCGGCAAACCGGAAATTGGCGACGTGGTGCATTTCACCTTCTTTGCCCAAGAGACCGCGCCGACAATTTATCACTCGTTCGTCCGTCTCATCATTCGTGGCAACACGATTCACTATACAAAATAGAGATTGGAATTTGAAGATTGAAAGTTGGAGGCATCTTTGCCTCCAACTTTTTTGTGTGTTGACAGCCTTCTCGGTTTCCGTTATGATTGCGGCGTAAACGCTCAAGGAGATGTACTGTGACGCGCATCGCAGAAATTCAATCCCTGGTTCGAGCCGGTTTGTATTATTTGACTGAACATGCCGACGACGAAGCGATGAATGACGGCTTTGACATTTACGATGTTGAACAAGGTATTTTGAATGGCAAGGTGCGACGCGCTTGGCCCAAAGAAGGTACGGTCGAAGTAGTTGGGCGTGCGTTAGACAAACGGCGGATCGGAATTGTGTGTCGAGTTACGCTCGGTGCAAAAGTACGAATCATCACAGTGTACGAGGATAATCCAAAATGAAAGAAACGACGGGTTTTTGGCAAGGCGAGACTTGTGAATATTGCGGCGGCGACATTGTGGAGAAACGAGTGACGTTACATCGGCATTCGCGCGGCAAATATGTCTTGTTCGAAAACGTGCCTGCCGGTGTTTGCGTAAAATGTGGTACACGTTATTTCACGGCAAATGTTCTCAAGACCGTTGATGCCAGTGTGCGCGGACGTCGCGAAGCAAAACGCCAAGTTCTTGTGCCATTGTATTCGTTGTAAATTTGACAACGATTCTCACATCACCTATAATCGCCGCAATGTTGAGCCAAGTTTTTTTTGCCAAGCATCATCACGATAACGGGGTGGATCGGTAAGCGATTCGCCAATTTTGGCGTACCTACCGAGTCATCCCGAAACCAAGTCCAGCGCGACTTGGTTTTTTGTTTACCTTACCTCTCACTCCTCCCAGCCCCCTTTCCCCTCTCCTGAATTTTTCTGGAGAGGGGAGATGGGGAGCCGAAGGCGGGGCAGTGGGGGGAGGTGCGGGGCT
>CAZPIR010000148.1:0-1648 GCA_964586085.1 uncultured Anaerolineaceae bacterium
GGCGTACGTCGGAGCGATGAGCGCGGGACGCCCGCGCAGTAATTCGTCTTTGCCAAGTTCGTAATTGTTGCCATGCGCGTGATTGTAGAGGATCGCCGGAAAATGTTCGTCGGACTTGGGTTTGAAAAAATAAGCCGGGACGGATTCACTTGCGTTGAGATCGAGTGATAATTTTTCGAGGCGGTAGTGTGGATATTCTTCCTGCGCGACGAGGTGTGCGGAGAGCACATGATCGTACGCAGGTAAAGGACCTAGCATTTCATAGAGCCGGGCACGCCTTTGTTCATTTACCGGGTTAGACATCGGGTTTGCGAACCATTCACACAAATCATCACGTGGAGGAGGTGTGATGCTAGAGCAAGCGGTAAAAGCATGCGAAGCGTCATTGCCTCTCGAACATCATCGAACAATGTTCGTTCGTTATCGCAATAATAACATCGTTTTCGGCAATTTGTCAACTTTTTTGCCAATTTATTGACAGAATCAAGGTGTTGGCATATTATTCCATCGAACGATTTTTAAAATTCGTTCGATGGAGTTGTCATGCCTTCCGTTTCTCAAATTGCCAAGCGTGCCGGCGTTTCCAAAAGCACCGTCTCACTCGCGCTCAACAATCGCGCCAATGTGACCACGACAACGCGCCGGCGCGTCTTGCATGCCGTCGAAGAATTGCGTCGCGAGTCGCCGCCCTCGGCGCAGTCGGCGCGGAGCACGATCCATGTTCTCTTGATTCATCCCGCCACTTTGAAATCGAGCCAGGTTTTCCGCGAATTGTTGCAAGGCATTTACGCCGGGAGTGAAGAGACGCGCGCGCGCTTGACGCTCGCAGTCAATCAGTTTCCGCTCGAAGCGAGTCATGCCACGCATGTCTTTTTGCACGAGCCGGCGTTAAAGCCGGACGGCGTAATCGTGATGGGCGCGCGGCGCGATGATCCGATTCTCACCGAGATTCGTGACGAAAAATTGCCGTGCGCGTTATTGACGCGCGAGCAAGCGCCTCCCGGTATTAGCACGGTGGGCATTGACAATGTCGCCGATGCGCGACAAGCGACCCAGTATTTGATCGAACTGGGACACAAGCGCATCGCGTTCCTGGGCGGCGATGCCGCATACGATTATACGATGTTGCGTCAACAAGGGTACTGTGATGCCATGCGCGCCGCAGACTTGTCAACAGACCGCTTGATTTTTCTGGGCGCGGGAGCATCTGCCGCACGCGCTTTGCTTGAGGCGCGTGCCGGCGCGACTGCCGCCGTGTTCGTCAACGACGAACACGCACTGAGCGGCTTGCCCATTTTCCGCGCGGCGCATTTGAAAATTCCGCGCGATCTGTCAGTCGTCTCATTCGACGATACCGACGAAGCGGCTCAGCATGTGCCACCGCTGACAAGTGTTGCCGTGCCGCGTAAACAAATGGGATACTGGGCGGCACGCGTCATCGCCGACGCGATTCGCCACCCCGATCTCAAAACGATGCACATTGTATTACGCACGCATTTAAACGAACGCGCATCATGCAAATCAATTCATTCATAGTCGAATACCCCGTGTGGACAAAAGCAGTTTCGTCCACACGGGTTTCATTTCCACAATTGACGGGCGTGATGTGATGAAATGTTCGTCAAACTCCAACTCTTTCCTCGTTGAA
>CAZPIR010000148.1:1658-8488 GCA_964586085.1 uncultured Anaerolineaceae bacterium
ATACAATAAACGCGTGAGAGTCATTCCACTTCATCTGCATTCACAATGGAGCCTACTCGACGGCGTCGCGTCCATTTCAGAAATCGTTGCCGCCGCGCAATCGGCAAATTTGCCGACCATCGCGTTGACGGATTCCAATGCGATGTATGGTGCAATGGAATTCGTGACCACGTGTCGCCAAGTCGGCGTCGCCCCGATTCTCGGCGCAGAACTAAACTGGGTCGGTGGACATTCACTGGTCCTGCTCGCGCAGAATATGCAAGGGTATGGCAACCTTTGCCAGTTGATCACCTGCTTACAAGGCGCTCCAGATCGCGAAGCCGCACTTGCACGCGGACTCGCGTTGAGCGACCTCACACACACCGATGGATTGGTTGCGCTATCGGGTGGCTGGCGCAGTCCAATTGATGCATACCTTCGCCAAGGCAACCTGGATCAAGCCGAGTCACTCGCGAACGAGTTTATCCAACGGTTTACGCGCGATCGCTTCTTTATCGAACTGCAACTCATCGAACCGGGTGATCTCGCCACCGCGCGAACTTTGCAAACAATGGCAGATCGCTTGCGTGTGCGCACCGTTGCCACGCACGACATCCATTATCTTTCTGCCGACGATGCCCCGCGTTACCGGGTTCTCACCGCGATGCGACAGAACACGCGCCTCGCTGGTTTACCCACGCTTCCCGATTTATCTTTTCCTTCCGAACACACGATGCATGCCCGGTTCGCGGAATTCCCTGCCGCACTGGACAACACCCAAACAATTGCCGAGCAATGCCAATTCGAATTTCCACTCGGTCAGTGGCATTTTCCTTCGCTCGATTTATCTTCAGGGCGCACCCCAATTGAAGAGATGCACGCGCTCGTCCTGGCTGGCGCAGAACAACGGTACGTTGAATTGACGCCGACACTCCAAACGCGTTTGCAAAAAGAAATGAACGTCATTGACAAACTGGGTTACGCGCCCTACTTTCTCGTCGTTGCCGACATTGTGCGCTTTGCACGCGAACAAGGCGTGCCAATTTCGCCGCGCGGCTCGGCATCGTCGTCGGTCGTCGCGTACTGTCTCGGCATTCACGACATTGATCCGCTCGCGCACAATCTGTATTTTGAACGCTTTCTCTCGCTCGAACGCCACGACCCGCCCGACATTGACCTCGACCTGTGTTCGCATCGCCGCGACGAAGTGATTCGGTACGTGTATCACAAGTACGGTGCTGACCGGGTGGCGATGGTCTGCACGTACGCCACGCTCCGCGCGCGCTATGCTCTGCGTGAGGTCGGCAAAGCGTACGGTCTGTCCGAAAAACGGATGGGTGAACTCGCCGACCAACTCCCTGGATATTGGCATCCAGGTATGCGGAAACAACTGGCTGAGGCGCAAGCCGAACTGATCGAGCAAACGCGCGACACGTTGGAGCATCAAGTGTTGGAAATGAGTCGCGCGCTCGACGGCACGCCGAGGGCCTGTGCGGCGGACGCCGGCGTCACGGCCGGCACGCCGCACGATCTTTCAATTCATCCAGGCGGCATCGTCATCGCACCAGGTTCGATCACGAACCTCGTGCCACTGCAACACGCGACCAAGGGTCTGCTTGTCACGCAATTCGATTTGAGCGGCATCGAAAAATCCGGTCTCATTAAAATTGACTTGCTCGGCATCAGCGCGCTCACCGTCATCGCCGATAGTCTTGAGTTGATTCGCCAACGCAAACCCAGGTTCTCACTCGATCACATTCCACTGAAGGACGCCGCCACCGCGCAGACACTAACGACGGCGCGCTCGATTGGTTGTTTTCAGGTCGAGAGTCCGGGAATGCGCATGACCTTGCGCGAACTGACCGCTCACACCACCAACGATTTGCTCGTCGCACTTGCATTGTATCGTCCTGGTCCGCTCAAAGGCGGCTTGAAAGATACGTTCGTGCGCCGGCACCTGGGACAGGAATCAACCGATTATTTGCATCCTGCGCTCGAACCGATTTTGCGCGAGACGTACGGTGTGATCTTGTATCAGGAACAGGTTTTGCGAATTGCACACGAGGTTGCCGGTTTCACCCTCGGTGAAGCCGACACGTTGCGACGAGCGATGAGTAAATTCCGGTCGGCGCACGAGATGGAAAAATTGCATGAGCAATTTATCGCGGGCGCGCAAAAGACGAGTGGCATTGATGCGCCGATCGCGCAACAAATCTGGGATTTGATGGCGGTGTTTGCCGGGTACGGTTTTCCGAAAGCGCACGCGGCAGGTTATGCGGTTGTTGCGTATCGCATGGCATATCTCAAAACGCATTATCCCGCCGAATTTATGGCGGCACGGCTTGCGGTGTGGGGCGGCTTTTATCGCCCGCGCGTGTACATTAGCGAGGCGCGCCGATTGGGTTTGACGATTCATCCGCCGCACATCAATCACAGCAACGAATCCTTCACGCTCGAATCACCAAAAACATTGTGGATGGGGTTGGGTCAAGTGCGCGAGTTGACGCACACGACCACACAAACAATCATCGCGCAACGTCCGTTCACCTCGCTGGACGATTTTCTGATTCGCGCGCAACCGCAATACGTCGAAGCGATGAATCTCGTCAAAGCCGGCGCACTGGATGGATTGGACAATCCCAAAACGATGCTTGCCCAAATCGGGCGTGAACGTTGGCACGGTCGGCATACCGGCCAACTGGGATTGTTGAACTTGGGGAAGGAAGAAACAATGCCCGAACCAACCATTCGCGAGCGCGCCGATTGGGAGAACGAAATCCTGGGGCAACTGGTGAGCATTCATCCTCTGCAATTATGCGCCGATGCGTTAGCCAAGCATTCGCGCATTCAGAGCAATGCGCTGGGACAACACATCGGTCAAGCAATAATCATCGCTGGGGTTCGGTTGGCAACACATCGTTTTGTGTCAAAGCACGCATCAATGTGGCTGGTAGACATGGAAGATGAACGCGGCATGTATCAGGTGTTATGGAGTGGGGCGGTGTTGAATCAATTCCGCCCATTGCTGGCTCAACGCGAGCCAATCCTGATCCATGGGTGGGTGCGAACAGATCGGCAAGGGCAACCTCTTCTCAGCGGTCTTGATCTCGCTCCTCTTGCATAGACCGGCAAGTTTTTTGACTTGTCAGCGCACATTATTTGAGATTGTCGGCACCGGCATACCAAGAAACGAATAACCCGGCAACTTGCCTGTGATGGCAAGTTGCCGGGTTTCAGTCGCGAACGGACTAGTTCTTTTTGCGCTTGAACGATTTCTTGGACGGTTTGGTATGTGACCTTTTGCTTTTTTCGTCGCGCGCGTATCGCTTTTTTCCGCCGGTGCGACGAGGTACGGCATCGCGCGCGGTAGCCAAACGAATGTTGGTGGCTTGGCTTCGAATCGTAGTGTTAGCCATCGCGTCTAGGATTTGTTGCTGATATTCAACAGGCACCCCAACGAGTGTATAGCGATCGTAAATATCAATCGGTCCAATGTATTTGCCCGACACATTCGCTTCGTTCGCAATCGCGCCGACAATGTCCGACGGACGCACTCCGGCAGTGGCACCCGCGCCGATAAATAGTTGCACTGCGGTGCCAGATAATTTATCGGTGGGCACGGGATTGAAATTGAATTCCGGCTCTGAAGCCGGCACGTCCAAGGGTTTATCGCCACGCGCCAGTCGCACAGCCGAGGCGGCAACCTCCGCCACATCACGTCCGCTTTCTTCGGCTACTTGTTCGACTAATGCCAAATAAACTTCCAACTCTGGTTCTTGCAATTCATTCAACGTCTTTAACAGCTTGGCTTTGAACAACGCCGTGCGGCGCGCCGCCACATCCGCGCGACTGGGAAGCTTCATCGCCGTCAAACGCTGACCGGTGAAATGTTCGATCTCGCGTAACATGCGGACTTCGCGCGGCGTGACGAACGAGATGGCTTTGCCCGCACGACCGGCGCGCGCGGTGCGACCGATGCGATGCACGTACGATTCAGGATCGTTGGGAATATCAAAGTTGATCACACGACCAATGTGTTCAATGTCCAGTCCGCGTGCCGCGACATCCGTGGCGGCGACAATCTCGACTTGTCCATCGCGCATCCGGCGAATGACCGTCTCGCGTTGCGCCTGACTCATGTCGCCGTGCATCGCTTCAGCCGCATAACCGCGCGCTTGCAATTTTTCCACGAGACCCGCCGCGCCCACCTTGGTGCGCACAAAAATCAAGATCGCTTCGCCCGGCACGGCTTCGGCTTCCAGCAACTGCGTGAGCGCATCCACCTTGTGTTTTTCCATGACGTGCACGTACGTCTGCTCGACCGTCGGGACCGTCAAGGTCTTGTGTTTGATTTCGACGGTCACCGGATTGGACAAATGTTGATCGGCAATGCGACGCACCTCGCGCGGCATCGTCGCCGAAAAGAGCGCGGTCTGCCGTTCGGCGGGCGTTTGTCCCAGGATCCATTCGACATCCTCGATAAAGCCCATCCGCAACATTTCATCCGCTTCATCAATCACAACCGTCTTGACCAAAGCCAGGTCGAGTGTGCCACGTCGCAAATGATCCATAATGCGACCGGGTGTGCCGACGGCAATATGCAAGCCGGCTCGCAATCGCCCGATCTGCTTGCCCATCGAATCGCCGCCATAGATCGGCATCGTGCGCACGCGACCGAGATGCTTGGCATAAGTTTGGATCGCTTCCGCAACTTGAATGGCAAGTTCGCGGGTAGGGGTCAGGATGAGCGCCTGCACCTTGTTCTGTTTTAGATCGAGCCGATCGAGAATCGGCAGGGCAAACGCGGCGGTCTTGCCCGTGCCGGTTTGCGCCTGACCCATGAGACTGCGCCCCGCCAGCATCAACGGAATCGTTTTCAGTTGAATCGGCGTGGGCGCTTCGTAACCCAGTTCATCGAGCGTTTGAATCAGCCCCGCGCTTAAACCCAGTTGGGCAAACGTTTCGGCAGTTGCAAGTTGATCAGTAGTCATGAATCCTTACTTTGGATCGCACTAGATTTCGATTGGGATGATCCAGTGGATGAGCATCACACAAACTGTTCTCAGTTGTGGATTTATTTTAGAACAATCGGTAAAAAAATAGTGGCGGGCGAACTGGTTTGCCACGGCGTATCGGTTGACCATTGCGGTGTAGTGGGCGCGCCGCCAAATTTCACGACGCCATTACTCGGTCCGCCGCTAAACCCTGCGCTGTCATTCACCGTACCGCCAGTGCCCTCATCGAAATGATAGAGCACGACCGTGTTGCCATCTGTGACGAATGGAATGTTGGGACGCGAAAAATTGCCGGTGTAACGAATCGCATTCGAGACGCGCACCTCGTCCACCCAACCGCTGTACGAAGGATAGCTTGAACCCGCATCATGTTTCTCCGCCGCAATCACTAGAAACGGATCGCTGTTGGGATAACTGGTCGCGCGTCCATCGCGATAACTCACGTCGCCGGTCGCGCCGCTTCCCTGCGCGTCGAGTACGCCATCCACAAAAATTTTCAACTGTCCGCTTGCCGATGCGCGCGTCACCGCGACGTGATGCCACGCGCCATCCGTCACATTCGTTGCGCCGCAAATCGTGTTGCCACTTGCGCCCGCGCTCACGCCGAAAGCGATGCGTCCATTCGTCAACGCAATCCCATAATCACCATAATCGCCTGCGCCGTACACATCGCGATCAAAAATGACATTCCCATAAATCCAGCCATCGTTCGAATTGCACATGACGGAGGTCGAAGCGTTTTCGCCGGCGAGCGCTTTCATCCACCATTCGAGCGTGAAATCGCCGCCGACATCAATCGGCTTGCCCGGTTCGAGCGCAATCTTGACGCGATCAATATCACCCGATCCCGTTCCGTGAAAGCGCAACGAGTAACCACCTTGAGCGTGAGTCGGCATCGCGGTGAGCAAGCCCGCGCTCAACCCAAGCCACAGAACGAACAATCCGAATCGTCGTATCCGGTTGTGATGCTTGCGCAACAAGGTCGTCCTCACTAGTCCAGGTCGAGCAATCCAATCAACTCGTCCGCTTCTTGGTCGGGCGTTTTGTTTTGCGCGGTGTCGTAAATCACATCGGCGAAATTGGTGTACAAATCCTGATGTTGTCCCCAGATTTGCGCGAGGTCTTGTTCGAGCGTGACGCCGGGATTGACACGCGGGCGGTCATTCAGCCGCACGCGCGCGGCGAGTGTGTCGAGATCGGCGACGAGCAGGACGCGCACGCCGGTGCCGGCGAGCACATCCCGATTCCACTCGTACCGTACCGTGCCACCGCCAAGCGCGCACACGGTTTCATCGGCGCGCGCAAAGCGTTTGCAGATCGCGTACTCGCGTTGGCGAAAACCGAGCCAGCCCTCTTCCGCGACGACCTGGCGAAAATCCTTGCCCGCCATCTCTGCCATCACCGCGTCGAAATCGGCGAACGCCCAGCCGAGTTTCGCCGCGAGAATTTTGCCAATCGTCGTCTTGCCTGCGCCGATCATCCCCGCGAGATAAATGTTCATTTGGAATTTGCGTGCAACAACAATCGGCAGAACGAATCGCCTTTGCCGATGCGGTCGGGAATGTCCATCGCGATGCCGTGAACATCGGCGCGCGCACGGTCGCCTTCCATCGCAATGTCGCAGAACAAATCGAGTTCGGCGGGCGTGCAGTCCATCTCGCGCCACGCTTCGACGAGCGGACACAGGTTCATTTGTTGCACGCACACATCGGGCGCGACCTGGATGTTGGAATCGAAAAAGAGCGCCGACCCTTTTTTGACGTGACCGTTCACCCAGCGTTCGGGCGTGAGACCAGCGCCATCGGCTTGACCTTTCATCCGCCCGAATTCATAGAT
>CAZPIR010000149.1:0-303 GCA_964586085.1 uncultured Anaerolineaceae bacterium
CGCTGCAAAAGATAGGTAATGTTCGGATCCTTGGTGCCGATCATGATCGTGCGAGGCATACCCTTCTCTCCAAGCGACCAACCGAGTTGGATCTCCAGTGTCTTGTCCTGCGCTGGACAAACTGCGCCTGCCGAAAAGTGTATACGCGAATGGGGTGCAAGTCTTCTGTTTTTAGGACATCTGTAGCGGATTTTGGAACAAAGACACCAAATTTAACCATAAATCCCACGCATAAATACGAGGGCATTCGCGAACATTCGTGGGCTGGATGTGTGCTAGCGTCGGCGCTGATAATCGCGTGGC
>CAZPIR010000149.1:313-8478 GCA_964586085.1 uncultured Anaerolineaceae bacterium
ATCCAAAAGTTGCTTGGCTTGTTTGACGCGATACCGATTGAGGTAGGTGATAGGCGAAAGGCCCATCTCTTGATGAAAGCACCGCGTGAGATGGCGCGCGCTCACGCCGATGTGCGAAGCCATATCCTCGCGCGAAATGGACTCGGCGTAATGCGCGTGGATGAACGCGACCACTTGAGCGACCATGCGCCGTGATTCACTGCCGAGCCGTTTGTTACGCGCCAACGTTTGCTTGATGTGCGCGAATGTTTCGTCGGCGGTGAACAAACCCTTTTGCAGAACAGCGGCGATGCTCTTGTTCAAATTGGCAAGTTCAGCGTGCGTGAGCACCTGCGCGGTCAGCACAATGACCGGCACGCCGCGCAGTTTTTCATTTTCTTGCATCCGGGCGAGCACACCCATGCCATCGAGTTCAGGCATCATCAAATCCAACAACACAAGCGCGGGTGTTTCGCGTTGCATCATTTCGAGCGCGACCCGTCCATTCGAGGCAGAACGCACCTGGCAATCCGGCAAGGATGTTTGCACAACGCGCGTGTGCATTTCAAGAATGTGGGGATCATCATCCACCACCAGAACGATTTTCTGGTCAGTGCCGTGAGCCGGCATCCCATAGCGTTGCAACGTTTGCGCCAACGCATTCGCGCCCATCGGCTTGGACAAATAATCTATCGCGAGCATCGCGCCGGCGTCTGTATCCTGAAGTGAATAGACCAAGATCGGAATATCTTGGACAATCGAATGATCCTTGAGCGCTTCAAGCAACGGCCAATTTGAATCCGACGCCGGTTGAAAATCCAAAACGATGGCACTGGGCGATAACGCCTGAACCTGGGTCAACCAATCCGCATTGTCATTGACACAAATTGTTCCGACCGCAAACCCCTCACGCTCGAGATAATTCTGCAAACGCCTATCCTGATTCGGGTGCTCGGTTAAAAGCAAAACAAGCCCCGTATTCGACGTGACGCGCGAATGATCTAGGTCGTGCTCATTCATCACCGGCAAGGTGAAATAGAAGATCGAGCCGCCGTTCTCATCGCCGGAGGAATGCACGCCGATGCGTCCGCCATGCAATTCGACCAACTGCTGGCAAATCGCCAAACCGATGCCTAGCCCGCCATAGCCGCGCGCGATGGTCCGTTCCGATTGACGGAATTGATCGAAAATCGCTTCCTGATCCGGCTTGGGCACGCCCAACCCGGTGTCGTGAACCGAGACCGTGATCGAATCATGGTTGGCCTGAACTTGAAATTTGACGTAACCCTGGGAGGTAAACTTGATCGCGTTGGAAATTAAATTCAGGATGACCTGTTGCAAACGCGACGAATCGCCGTACACCATCGGCAGAATTGCCGGAATGTCCGTTTGCCAATCGAGTCCCTTGCCGCGCGCCATCTGTTCACCGACCAACGTCACCGACTTGAGCATCTCGTTCAAATGAATTGGCGCGCGCGTCAATTTGAGTTGCCCCATCTCACTGCGGGTGAGATCGAGCACGTCGCGAATCAGGTTGCCGAGTTGTTGCGCGCTGAGATGAATACGCACGAGATCGGCGCGGTATGGTTCCGGCAAGGGCGGACGAGTGCCCGACCCTTCGTGCAACATCATTTCGCTCAAGCCCACCAGCAGAACGAGCGGCGTGAGTAACTCGTGGCTCACCATCGAAAGAAAACTGCTCTTGAGCCGGTCGGCTTGCTCGGCGAGTTGTCGCCCTTCTTGCGCGGTGCGTTGCGCTTCGAGCGCTTGATGATAGAGCCGATCATTTTCTTCCGCCAGCATCACGCCCTTGAGGGTCAGGCTGATTTCGTCGCGCAACACTTCGTACATATCGCCAACGGATAATTGCGTGAACATGACGAGACCCAGTTGCTCGTCCTGGAAATACAATGGCGCGACCAACATTTGGTACGGGGTGTTCGTCGGCAACTCATTGCCCATCGCCAAATCGCGGGCTAAAACCCGGCGTCCCTGGGTTTCCAGGTCTTGGTGTCCATTCTCATCGAACGCCAAACGCAGACGACACCACCCGGTCGGTTGCGCCGGGTCTTCGTACAAGGCGAGGTAACAACGCGCGATGCCGAGACGCGGCAATTCGTCCGCGAGGATGTTCATCAGTTCAGAGATACTGGTGCGCGTCGCCAAGCCTTGATTGATTTTTCGCAAACGATCCGAGCGTTGACCGGCAAACCATTCCTGGTACACTCGCGTGCGTTGCGCGCTTTCACCGATCATCAACCTGGCTTGATGCCATAGGTCTTCGGCGCGAATCATCGTTTGCGGATTGCGCAAAAGTGTCGGCAGAATTTGGCGACGCAATGCCGAGACCGCCATCTGCCACGCCGAGACATCGCCGCCCAGCACGATCACTCGGCGCAAAATTTTTTCGAGCGTCGGCAAAAACACGTCCACCGTCTTGCCTTCCAACTCGTCTAGAAATGTGTCCAGGAATTGCGCGACCGATTCAGGATAGCGTTCTTTTTCTTCAATCGTTTGCTCGAGGACAGCGAGACATTGCGCGTGCCACGCCTCGCCAATCGCCAGCATACTCGGCATTGTCGCCAGAGTTTCAACCCGAGCTTGCATCACGGCGGGGTCAAGACACCCACACGATTGACGAACAATCAAATTAGCACGCAGCAACACCTGGTCGGGCACGGCTTCGCCTGCGAGCATGGCAAGCATCAACTTGGCGGCTTGGTGTCCACGCTCGTACATTCGCCAGGGCACGGTCGTCAATGGCGGCGTGACCACGCGACTGAGCGGCGTGTTATCAAACCCGATGATCGACACATCTTCCGGCACGCGAATGCCGCGCGTTTGCAATGTTTCCATCGCTTCGACGGCGGTGCAATCGTTCACGCCGACAATCGCATCAAAATCAACCTGGGATTCGAGCAGGTCGCCGGTAAAAATTTTGCCGCCCGCGTCAAACCATTTGAAAGGCGCCGAAACTAATTCGGGCGCAAGCGCCAGACCTTGTTCCTGCAACACATCGCGGTACGCGCGGTAACGTTCTTCAGCATCGCGATGTCCAACCGGACCTCGAATGAAAACGACGCGTTGACGATGATGCACCGTGATCAAATGAATCAGGGCATCGCGCATACCTTGATAACTATCGAGGACAATGCTGGGGATGTTTTCGAGGACAACGCCGATGCTCACCATCGGCAGGGGACGATAACGCGCGCAGAATCGGGCGATGCTCTCGTGCCCGACATAACTCGACAACGATGACGTCCAAACGATCAAACCATCAAGCGCGTGGCGGTCAATCATTTCATAAATGATATTCCCGCGCAAGGTAAAATCGTGCGGATCGTGCAAATAACCGCCGGTAAAACACAACAAATTGCCGCCGTGCGCGTGAACCGTGTCGGCAATGCCGGGCCACAGACTCGAACGTGATTCACCCGCGACATTATCTAAAATGACGCCAATCGTTGGGCGTTTGCGTGTAAGCACGTCAGCCATTGACAAGAATCCGTCTCCCTGCCTGGTGATTATCCGTGCGCAAGAAATTTTCCGGCTGGCATTTGATTCTGTTCCAAAATCTCGTATGAATGTCCCAAAAACAGAAGACGCCCGCCACGAACCGGACTAAACTTGAAGCATATGCGCCAAAGTATAGGTCAAATAACAGAGCATGTCAAAGGTGCACCCAGGATGATTACTCGCGATTTCAATTCACTCGACGCCAATGCCCGTGATTTATTTCTCGCTTCGATGCGTTGGGCCGACAACTTGTGGGACGATGCGACCGGCTTGCTGTGGAATTCGGGCGATGCGAAACTCACAACACCGCATCATTCGATTCGCGGGACAGCCTGGTATGCGCTCGGCTTATTGATGCGGCACGCGGCAAACGACCGCGCGCGCGCAATTCACGCCATCGAACGTGTGCTCGATTATCAATTCGATGCGCCAACCAAAATTTTTCACGGCACCTTTTTTCGCGCGCCCGAAGAACCGTATCCGCCGGAGCACGCCGTCATCTGGCACGATTACGACCCCAACTGGCGCGAGTTTATCATCACGACATTTGCATTGATTCTATTTGAATATACGGATCAACTGCCATCATCGGTTGTGCAGAGATTGGACACGGCGATTCACAAAGCGATTGACGGCGCACTCGCGCGCGGATTGAGCGCATCGTACACAAACATTGCGTTAATGCACGCGTTCATGCTCTGCTTTGCCGGGAAACGCTTTAACAACTCAGCGTGGTACGCCGAGGGCGAACGCATGGGACGTAAAGTGTATCACTTGTTCAAGCAACACGATGCATTTGCCGAATACAACTCACCGACATATTATGGCGTGGATTTTTATGCGCTCGCATTGTGGCGATCGTTCCCCGCGCTCTCGCCCTTGCTCGCGCAACTCGGCGCAGAAATGGAAGCGACCCTCTGGCGCGACGTGGCGCAATTTTATCACGCCGATTTACGCAATCTCGTCGGACCATATGACCGCAGTTACGGCATGGACATGCAACGCTATGTTGCCGTGATTGGAATTTGGATGCGGCTCGCAACAAACAAATCCATCGCGCCGTTTCCGGACACCGATCATCCATTCGACCACGAGCACGACATTGGATTCGTGCCATTGATTGCGTTCCTCGGCGTCCAGGTGCCGGGCGATGCGCTCGAACATTTCGTTGCGTTTCACGGCGAGCGTCAGGTCGAGCGCGTGATCTCGGACACGCCGCGCCGCGTCGCCACCGCCTGGCTTGGCACAGATCGCATGATCGGCGGCGAAATCACAAGCCACACCGCGCCACAATCAAATCAACTTCATCCAGGCACCATTCACTGGCGCGCGAACCAAAACCAGGTCGGCTGGGTTCGAGTGTTTTATCTCGAGCCGGTGGATGCGCGCGCGAGTGAAAATCGGTTGGACATTTCGACGACGAGCGAAATCGCATTTCTCGTTGACGCGCCCGGCGCACACATCGAAAATATTGCACGCGACGGGTGGCGATTGCCGCAACTCACCGTGCGCGTCGAAACAAATGCACGCGAATTCAAAATCGAGCCGCGTGAAAATTATTTCGAGATTCGCTATATGGTAACAGCCAATCAACCGATCACTTGTACTTTGAATTTGGAGTAATCATGAGTCAGCCCACCATTCGATTTTCTGCCATCGGCCTCAATCACAATCACATCTATGGACAAGCGCGTTTGCTTTTGCGCGCGGGCGCGGAATTCGTTTCGTTCTACGCGCCCGAACCCGAACTCGTCGCCGAATTTCAACAGGCATTTCCGCAAGCCCAACGCGCCTCCAGCGCGCAAGAAATTCTGCAAGACCCAACGATTCAAATGATCATCACGTCGGCGATTCCGAGCGAACGCGCGCCGCTTGGAATTCAGGTGATGCAACACGGCAAGGATTTTATGAGCGACAAGCCCGGCTTTACGACGCTCGCCCAACTCGCCGAGGTGCGCCGCGTGCAAGCCGAAACAAAACGCATCTACTCGATTTGTTTCAGCGAACGACTTGAAGTGCGCGCCGCCGTGAAAGCGGGTGAGTTGATTCAAGCCGGCGCAATCGGTAAAGTGATTCAGACGGTTGGCTTGGGTCCCCATCGCATCAATCCGCCCGTGCGTCCGGATTGGTACTATCAACGCGCCAAGTACGGCGGCATTCTCACCGACATCGCCTCGCACCAGGTCGAACAATTTTTGTACTATACCAACTCGACCAGCGCGGAAGTCGTCACGTCCCAGGTCGCCAATTTTCATCATCCGGAATTTCCCGAGCTGGAAGATTTTGGCGACATGATTTTGCGAAGCGATCACGCGACCGGTTACATTCGCGTGGACTGGTTCACGCCGCAAGGGTTGGGCATGTGGGGCGATGGTCGCATGACGATCCTGGGCACAGATGGCTATATCGAACTGCGCAAGTACATTGACCTGGCTGGGCGTTCGGGGGGCGACCATCTTTTTCTCGTAGACCAAAAAGGCGTGCGCTATCTTGATTGCAGTCAACACGACTTGCCGTACGGTCCCAACCTCGTCGCCGATGTGCTGAATCGCACCGAGACGGCGATGCCGCAAGCCCACTGCTTCCTTGCTTCGCAACTTGCGCTCGAAGCCGAAGCCAAGGCAACCAAGCTGGGCAATTGGCAGACGGCGTGACCGAATCATCACCGAGGCACCGAGAGCACAGAAAAATTATTTTGTGCCCGCGGTGCCTCGGTGGTAAATTAAAAACGATCGGTTAGCGTCTCTAGCTTTCACACACGAAAGGACTAAACAAGCATGTTCACAGTCGCAATCATCGGCACCGGTGGAATTTCGGACAGTCACATTCAGGGTTATCTCCAATTTCCAGACAGATGCCAAATCGGCGCCCTCATAGATATTTATCCGGACAAAGCCGAACAGAAAAAAGAAAAATACGGATTAAAGAACGCCAAGGTCTACAAAGATTATCGCGACTTGCTAAACGCCGGCGGGTTCGACCTGGCTTCGGTTTGCACGCCGCCGTACGTCCACGCCCGCATCACGATGGATGTGCTCAATGCCGGCAAACACGTGCTCCTCGAAAAACCGATGGCGACCTCGCTCGCTGAATGCGACCAGATGCTCCAAGCACAACAAGCCAGCGGCAAACTGCTTTCGATTGTCGCGCAGAATCGGTTCAAGACGCCGAACTGGAATTTGAAAAAAATGGTCGAGCGCAATCTCATCGGGCGCATCGTTCATGCGCAAGTGGATTCGTTCTGGTGGCGCGGACACAATTATTACGACCTGTGGTGGCGCGGGACCTGGGAAAAAGAGGGGGGCGGATGCACGTTGAACCATGCTGTGCATCAAATTGATTTGTTCCAGTGGATTCTCGGAATGCCGACCGAATTGCAAGCAGTCATCGTCAACGTCGCGCATGACAATTCCGAGGTCGAAGATTTTTCGACGGCGATTTTGCGGTACGCCAACGGCGGCATCGGGCAAATCAACGCATCGCTGTTGCATCACGGCGAACCGCAACAATTTGTGATTCAGGGTGAACATGCAACGATTGCCGCGCCGTGGAAGGTGGTTGCGTCGAAGCAAAAAGAAAATGGGTTTCCCGAACCCGACCCGGACTTGCAAGCCGCCATTCAATCTGCCCACGCCAGTTTACCCGACCTGGTTCATCAGGGGCACACCGGTCAAATCGAAAACCTGTTGGATGCCCTCGAAGGCAAAGGCGAATTGCTGATTGATGGTCGCGCCGGACGACGCACGATTGAATTAATCACAGCAATCTTTTACGCCGGCACGTACGACCAAAAAGTACACCTCCCCCTCACGCCGGACAATCCGTTCTACACCACCCAGGGCATTCTCGCGCATGCGCCGCGCTTTCACCAAAAGACCAAGAGCGTTGAGAATTTCGCGGATGGCGAAATCATCGTCGGCGCGGCGAGCGACCAACGCGCGCCGGGGAAAGCGTGAGGCAACCGATGAGCATCGCACCCGAACGCACGCACCTGCTCGCAACCGCCGAGCGCGTCTACCAATTCATGATCGCTGAACACACCGGCTCGTCCGCCTTGATAAACACATTCGACGTGAACAGCGTCGCGTGGGGCATGGACATTAACGACTGGGAATGGAATCCCGGCGTCGGCGTCAATGCCATTTCGGCATACTATGATTTTTGTCAACGCCCGGATGTGCTCAATTATTTGATTGCGTGGATCGAACGCAACAAGCACAAGGCAATCAAATTTCAACACGTCAACAAGATGGTCCCGTTCGGGATTTATCCCGCCATGTATCGTCGCACCGGCAACCGTTATTACCTCGACACCGCCATCGAGTACGGCGAGTGGATTCTGAAAAATTCCGTCCGCACACAAACCGGCGCACTGCAACACGGCGGCGAACTTGCCGAGCAAATCTGGGCGGACACGATCTTCATGGCCGTCTTGTTTCTCGCGCGTCTCGCCAAAGAATTCCGCCGCCAGCGCGATCGAGCACGACTCGAAAACGCCTGGAAACGGCTCACCAACGGCTGCGCGCGCTGCTCGCACGGGCCGGTGATCGAAAGCCAGTTCACCGAACGGGTGGTGACGGCGCCCAATACGGTGATGCAGTCGAGCAAGCGCCGTGGCGACGGGTACAAGCGCAACGGGGACTTCGTGGTTGCCGCGACGGTCAACA
>CAZPIR010000150.1:0-1843 GCA_964586085.1 uncultured Anaerolineaceae bacterium
CAATGACGCCATTCGCATCCGCCAACGCGAGCGGCGGACGTCCGCGACCTTGACCGCTTGCGCCGCTTCCCTGCCCGCGACCACGCGGCACAACCAGGTTCGCGTTGAGGAGCATCGCGTCCACGCCATCCCAGGTTCCACGTTGCTGATAAAACACGCTCAACGCATCCAGCACGCCGCTCTGTGCGAGTGCATCCTGCCGTGCGAGATATTGGCGAAACGTATTATTCGCGCTCCAATCCGCAATCGCCGCGACAATCGCCACGCCAACCAGCGTGACCGCAACAAACGCGAGCGTAAGCCGCACCCACAAACGATTCATTCGAAAATCCTATCCGCGTTCATCCGCGTCCTGATTTTTTCTTGCCTTCGTCGTTCAACCGATAACCCACGCCGAACACGGTTTCGATGTACTCTGGGTTGCTTGGGTCGTCCTCGATTTTTTTACGCAGATTTTTGATGTGGCTGTCGAGCGTGCGCTCCAAGCCCTCGTACGAATAGCCCAACGCTTTTTCGATCAACTCGCCGCGCGTGAAAGCGTGATTCGGATTTTCCATCAGCGTTTTCAAAATCGCAAACTCGGTCGGCGTCATTTCGAGTTCTTGCCCCTTGATGTTCGCCGTGTGTCGGTCGGCATCGAGTTTGAGTTTGTTGATTTCAATCACGCGCGAGGTCGTCGGCGTCGTACTCGAGCGGCGCAAAATCGCGCGCACGCGCGCCACCACTTCGCGTGGATTGAACGGCTTGGTGAGATAATCGTCCGCGCCGAGTTCGAGACCCAGGATTTTGTCCGTGTCCTCGATGCGCGCGGTCAACATCAAAATCGGCGTCGCGGCGAGGTTCGCATCCGCGCGAATCGCTTTGGTGATTTCCCAGCCATCTTTGCCCGGCAACATCAGGTCGAGCACAACCAGGTCGGGACGCTCGTGGCGAATGATGCGGAGCGCATTGTCACCATCGAAGGCGGTCAGCACGGTAAAGCCATTTTTTTCGAGATACGATTGGATGAGGCGGACGATTTGTTTGTCGTCGTCCACGACAAGAATGCGGTTTGCCATTTTGGGAATTTTCGATTTTGGATTTTCGATTGACGGATGAGATTATAGCACAAAGTTGAAACGTGATGCGTGATAGGTCAAACCTGTTCACGCATCACGTTTTACGTTTTACTTTGCTTGCAACGCTTCGACGACCTTTTGCACGTCGGTCACTTCGGTAATCTTGCCTGACGAGACCAGTTCGCGCAGTGCGGTGTCGGGACTCGTGTTCGCCGGGAGTTTCAGCCCTTGCAGAATTTTATCGAGCGGCACAGCGCATTGTTCGCTCACCGCTTTGAGCGTCATACTGCCCTTGATCTGACTCGCCGGCAGAATTTGTCCGGCGGGCATGGGCGTTGGTCCGGTGCCGGTGCCTGTCCCAGTCGTGTGCGTCGCGGTTGCAACTGGCGTCGCCATTGCCGGCGCCGGCGTTGCCATCGGCGTCGTCATCGCGGCTGGCGCCGTCGTGGTCGTGCCCAGTTGTTTGGCAATCGCATCACGGAACGTCGTCGTCGAAAAACCGGGGATAAGCGCTTCCAAGTCTTTCAATGCTTTTTCCGTTGGAATGTCGGCGGGAATGTTGCCTGCCGCGTACACCTTTTCTTTGGGCATTTGCAAACCGTCAATCACTTGTTGCAAAGTCATCCAACCTTTGAGGTCAGCGGGTGACAATTTTTCCAGGTTGACTGCCGCACGACCACTCGTCGTCCACTGTCCCATTGCTTGCGCGGTGAACACCGTTCCCAGCATCGCGACGATCAAAATGATCGGCATCAAAAATGGATTGACACGCATCGTAAACTCCT
>CAZPIR010000150.1:1853-4779 GCA_964586085.1 uncultured Anaerolineaceae bacterium
GGATTTCAGATTCGGCAACCACACCGGCGCAATTTTCACTTCGAGCGTCGCGTGGCGCGGACACGCTTCGACGCACTGCAAACAACCGATGCAATCACTGCTGATGCGATCTGCCGTTGCGACCGGCAATTTGACCGGGCACGGTTTTTCGCAGACGTTGCAACCCTTGCACGCTTCGCCGTTGCGTTGAATCCGCAACAAACTCAGGTTGCCGACCAGACTGATCGCGCCTCCAAGCGGGCATGTGTAACGACACCACGCACGTTCGACAAGGAGCGAGGCGACGAGCACAACCAGCACGAACGCGTACGCGAACCAACTTTCCGCGAGATTAAACTCGAACAACCAGCCCAGACCGAACAACGTGCGATACGGGTCCCAATCGGCGAACCACAACTTGACCGTGTAGATGGTTTGATAGACGACGAGGGCAAGGACGATGTAACGACCAAAGCGCAAAATTTTATCGAGACGCGCGGGCACGACAATTTCCTTGTTGCGCAGTTTGGTGCGAATCCAGGTCATCACATCTTGCACTGCACCGAACGGACACACCCAGCCGCAGAACGCGCCGCCCGCGAACAACACGCCGAGAAACAAGCCGCCCGCAAGAATCAAGTTCGAAAGATGCGTTTTGGAAACGTACTGTCCGCCGGTCGAAATCCAGCGCCAGAATGTTTCGATGCCGCCGAACGGGCACAGCGCATCAATCGAAGGCGTCGCGCCATCTTCGGCGGAGAGATTATGAATCACACCCATCACGATGATGAACGCCGCGAAACCAAATTGCACAATGTGGCGCGCGCGTTCGCTCCACAACATTTTAAATCGCCGCAGAGCCGCCGGCGTTTTTGGTTTGAGATCGAGAAATAAGTTGTTCGTGGACACTTGCATTGCCTCCTGTTGTTGTGACTGCATCTTACAAAAAATTTATGGAAGAGTTATGGAGAAGCGATAGACGAGTGATGGAAATAAAAAAAGTGTAGAGACGTAGCAGGTTACGTCTCTACACCAACAGGAGAACCGGCGTCTAGCCGCCGCGATTGCGCCCGTTGCCCGACCAACCCGGGCGACCGTACTCGTCGCGTAACACAATCGTCTTGCCGTTCGACAAATTTTCCAGCTTGGCGACTTGGTAAATGCCATTATAGTTGAAACCGGTCACTTGAATCTGATCGCCGACTTGGGCGCTAAATTTTTGTTCGAGCGCAAATGCCCAGGGACGATTTTCGACCGTGACATTACCCGTCTCGGTTTTGATGATGAGCGTCACACCATCCACACTCGTCACCGCGCCCTTGAGTGTTTTCCAATCGGTCATCGCGGTCTCGTTCTGTCCCCAGCCGCCGCCGGGACGTTCGCCGTTGCCTTCGGCGCTCGCCACGTTCGCGCTCAACGCCGGCACCTTTTCACTCGTGCGAATCCACGCGCCGACACCGATGAGTATCATCACCGCCAAAACCATTCCTATCACAATCGCTTTTTTCATTTGACACCTTCCTCTATTTTTGATTTGTCGAATTGAATTATTCACTCGGCGCGGTGGCGGGGATGGATTGAACCTGCCGCGCGCGCGGCGTGCCGAAAAATCGTCCGGCCACATTCGTGATCCAGCGCCAGTGAATGGCAAGATGTGCGATCACCCCACCGACGAGCGCGACGAACGCCCACGTGTGAATCAAATCCCAGGTCGTGCTATCGAGCAGAAACACCGGCTTGGTCGGCAGAAAGAAAAAGTACAATCCCGACAGCGCGGTCAAGATAAAACTCACGGCGACGACGGCATCAATCGCAATGTTGAGCTTGGCGCCGGGCGACAGGGGGGCTGTTTGCGCGAACAGCACATTCACCGCGCGCTTGGTCATCGTCTTGATCCATTGCCAGTGAATCACAATGTGCACGAGCGCGACAACAATCATCGCGATGCCCGTCCAGATGTGCCAGTCTTCCCAGGTGTGGCGATCGAACAAAATCGTCACGCCGTACATCGGATTGCGTCCGCCGCGATAACCACCACTCGGCAGGAACAAAAAATAAATTCCCGTAATCGCCGCGAGCAGTCCGCTCGAAAATATACTCAGGTCAATGAGCCAGTTCAAACGTGTTTGTATCGCTAGTCCAGATTTCTTTGGCATGAGGTTGCTCCTTTCGGTCAATTTCTGTTCGCATCTTACAAAACAGTTGTGGAAAAGTTATGGAGAGGTGATAGAAACGAGATGGAAAAAAGTAGAGACGTTGCAGGCTCCGCGAACGTCTCTACTTGATTCTTTTTAGCGTGACCAGCGTCCGCGTCCGCCGCCGAATTGTCCGGTCATCGGATTCGTCGGGTTTGTGCGATTGTTGCCATAGCCCGTTCCGTTGCCTTGCGGCGTGTACGGATTGTTCAGGTCGGTCAACACTTGCGCCTTGATCTGCGCGAGCGCGGCATCGGCTTGCGCTTGCGTGATGCGCCCCGCCTTGACTGCCGCATCGAGTGACGCGGTGCGCACTGCGATAAACTCTGCCACGATCTTGTCGAGCGCGACGCCCTTGGCTTGCGCGACCGCCGCAATCGTCTTGCCCGTGTTGAGTTCGGCGATTAACGCATTCACGTCCATGCCCAACACTTTAGCCGCCACACTCACAAGCGATGTTTGCGGTCCGCCCATTCCCGCGCCATACATTCCCAGCGTCTGTCCAATTGCCGGATTCGTCGTCGGGCCCTGAGCGAACGCGCCCGTCACCCCAACTGCCATCACCGCGACCAACGCAATCGCCATCGCGAACGTTCCTAGTTTCAACCACTTCATCGTACACCTCCAATTGTGTTTTTTGAATTTTCGGTTCTAGTAACAGAACTGTTTCCGTTCTTCTGCTTGTAGAATACCGGGAATGTGTGGAGGTGCAATGGAGATTTGATGCGCGAATTGTGAAAAAAAATCCGCCG
>CAZPIR010000150.1:4879-8470 GCA_964586085.1 uncultured Anaerolineaceae bacterium
ACCTCGTCGAGTGAGGCGCCGCGTGCGCGTTCGACGCGCTCGATGCGATACTTGAATTGCTGGGTGGCGTACTCGACAAAATCACTGTGCTTTAAACCGAACGGCACCGGGTCGTACGCGGCGAACGCTTCACCGATGATGCCAAGCGCGGGCATCAACAATTTGTTCATGCGCGCTTCGAGCACCTTCCATAATTTGCCGTCCTCGGCAATTAAACGCGAGAGCAAATAAATTCCGTACGCGATGTGACGTGCCTCGTCTTGCTTGAGCAATTTGATCGCTTTGCACGTGCCCGGCATCAAACCATTGCGTTCGAGCGCGGTGAGGTACGCATGGTACCCGGTTTCCGCGAGCACACCTTCGACGATCAAGTTGTACGTGACCGAGGCATTCACCTGCGCGCGCGGCGACGCGTCCTCGCGCAAACGATTCAGCGCCTTGGGCAACTCTTTGTAAAAGATCGTGCGATAATTGTCGGTGTGGTAATGCGTCAACTCGCCGCGCACGCGCGCGACCTGGTCGAGAAAGCGGCGAAAGAAATCCACGTGCTTGGCTTCTTCAAATAAAAATGTCGTCAGGAACATTTCTTCTTCGAGGCGACCTTCGGACGCAATGACCTGGATGAGCGGGAGCAAATCGCGCGTGACGGCTTCTTCGCCAGCTTGGAACAAGGACGTGAGACGCAGAATCAGGTCTTGCTCGTTTTTCTTGAGCCATTGCCAATCGAGAATGTCTTGCGCCAAATCAATGTCGCTCGGATTCCATGTGCCGAGGCGTTTGGCTTGTTCGTACAGTTTCATTGCGGGCGCATCGCGGTCTAGTCCGCGTGTGGTCGTGACAAATGCGGGTTGAGGCATTCGGCTCCTTGACAGAAATCAAAATTTATCGTGGACTGGTTGGCGTCGCCATCACTCGTGTGAGCGTTGGTGTGCGCGTGGCGCTGGGTCGCGGCGGCGGCGCGAGTTGAATCGGCGTGGGAAATTCGTACGGCGGCAAAGGTGGTCGCAAGGTCGGCGTGCGTGTCGGCGTCACAAACCGCGTCGCCGTCGGCGTGATCGTTGGCTCGTTTGTCGGCGTCGCGGTTACCGTCCAGGTCGGCGTGGGTGAAAACGTCGGTGTCGGTTGTGCCGTCGAGGTTGGTTCGTCGGTGGGCGTTGGCTCGTCGGTCGCCGTCGGTTCGGGTTCGCCCGGTGGAGGATCGAATGCGCTGTTCGCCCAAAACAAAAAAACAATCACCAGCATCACATCAATCACGATGATCGCAATGACTAACGCACGATTCTGTGCCCACACCTCCCGCATCGCGTTCGCCCTTTCTTGCGCGGATTGTATCAAAGACCGGCAAAAAGTTCAACTGTGATTGATTGTTTTTTATAAATCCAGTTTGGCTAATCAGCCCGCTATATTTTGTTACTATATTGTAACCTAAATCTATTGACTAAAAAGAGAGGAACAAGTTAGAATAACGTCGGTTCGATTGAGAGAGTAAAAAGGGCACCAAGTCGCCCTTTATTTTTTGTGGCTCTGATGCGGGAGCTAGGGTTGCCCAAGATGGACGGCGCTTGGTACGCAATTTTTGGCGTGCCAATCTTTTCTATACCCCAATCATATCTATCTCACAAAGGAGGAGAAGATGCACCACAAAATATCTTGGCACGTTGCACGTTTATTTTTCCTTGCACTTGTATTCGGTTTATTCGCGGTGCTTGTGCCGATGACAACCTCAAGCACACCCTAGCTCATCCCATCTCGCCGCACACGCGGCACAATCCATCTCATTGAGGAGTTTGCCTTATGAATTCTTATTTGCGTCGGTCGTTGATTTTGGTTTCTGCGTTATGCCTAATCGCGTTTGCCTCAGCATGGTTGAGCCAGACACCGACGAGCGTGTACGCTCAGACCGATCAACCCAATCACGATACAAGACTGGGGAATGCGCGTCCCTCTGCAATTTTTACGGTGACTAGTCCGAACGACAGTGGAGCGGGTACTTTACGCGATCAGATTGCCGCCGCCAGCGCGGGCGATACGATCAACTTTGGTTTATCTGCCAATTCCGTCATTACCTTGACCAGCGGAGAAATTGTCATCAATAAAGCGCTGACCATTGATGGTTCCACCGCAACAAACCTCGCCATTAGTGGAAACGGAATCAGCCGCATCTTTAATGCCAGCGCCCCATTGACTATCAATTCACTAACCATCAGGAATGGCAACTCCTCCGGCAATTATGGCGGCGGGATCAGAACATCCAGTTCAATAACGCTGACGCTGGTCAATTTTTTGTCGAATACAGGCGGCTCTTTTGGTGGTGCGGTCTACACCGAGGGTACCGCGGTCATCACAGGCGGACTGTTTCAGGATAACACCGTGATTGGTGGGTGGGGCGGCGGTTTTCTAAACATCTCCGGAAATCCAACCACGATCAATGGAACCCAATTTATCAGTAATAAATCCCCAGGCGGAGGCGATGGCGGTGTCGGATCGAATGGTCCAGTATACATTACGAATGGTTGGTTTGAACGGAATCAATCGGCATTTGGCGGCGGCTTGGTCAGTACCGGCTCCATCCATTTGACTGATACGACTTTTATCAGCAATACCGTAACTAATAATGGGGGCGGAGCATGGTCTAACAGTACAATCACCCTCACCAATACTCAATTTATCGCCAATTCTGCAGTCAACAATGGCGGCGGATTGTATACGACCGGCAATGCGACCATCAATGGCGCTTTGTTTCAAAACAATCAATGTTTGGCGGTCGGTTGCACGAGCAGTGGATGGTATACGGGTGCCGGGCTGAATCTGACCCAAAATATTTCAACGACAGATAGTATTCAAAATCAAGGGAGCACCACCCAAAACGCAGGCAGTGTCATTTTGTTCAACGGAACTGGCAACCAAACAATCGCGGGCGCGGGCACGAGCACATTCAATAACTTGTGGGTGAATAATAGTGGCGCAAATGTAACGCTTGGACAAAACATCGCCGTGACCGGCAAAATCACGCTCACTACCAACTTGGCGACAACCAATAATTATGTTCTTAGTCTGGGAGCGAGCGCCACCGTTGCAGACGGCGGCGATGTGATCGGCACGGTGCGGCGCACCAATCCTGCCGCTGGGGCGGCGCTCCAGTACAACAATCAATTCACCACGATCAACAACGCGAACGCACTGACGCAACTCGATGTGGCGCTCACCAAATCCGCGCCAAGTAGTTTCACGAGCGCCGTGTCGCGTTATTACACACTCACCCCCGGCACCGGCACAGTAAACGCCACCGTACAGTTGGCATATCAAACGGGTGAATTGAATGGTAATACCGAAGCCAGCGTGAAGTTGTGGCGGTATGATTCGGGTGCAAGCAGATGGGTGTTGCAGGGCGGCAACGTCAATCCAACGAATCATTTCATTGCGCTCAACGGCGTCACCCAGTTTTCGGATTGGGCAATCGCCGGCAACGCCTCACCCACCGCCGTCACGCTCTCGTCGTTCGACGCGAAAGCGGGGTTCGACCTGGGTGCGTGGTTTAGAAAATTGCTGGGACGCTAAAAATCAAACCTGACAGGTTTTAGAAACCTGTCA
>CAZPIR010000151.1:0-8436 GCA_964586085.1 uncultured Anaerolineaceae bacterium
CGGAGCACTACCCAAGCCATTCGGCGGCGTGCGCGTAATCTCGGTTGCGTTTGTCGTCGGAATCGAACTGGGTTTCGGCGCACTCGTTGGCAGAGCGGCTTGCGCCGCCGCTTTAGTCGGTTCAAGTGCTTTGGTCGGCATCGGCGCAGAGGTTGGTCGGGGTGCGGCGGGCGCAGACGTTGGATTGATCGCGGCGGGCGCGGGTGGCAACGGCGCACTCGTTGGCGCGGCGGCTTTCGTCGCCGGGGCTTGCTCTTGGAGCGGCGCGCGCAACGCCACACCGGTTGGTGCAGGCGCAGACACCGTCCCGAATTGCGTCAACACATCTGTTGCAATTAATGCAAACAACAACAAGGTCGCGGCGACGGTTGCGAATCGCAAGGCAACGAAACCAAACGACGATTCACGTTTGACCGGCACCGGCAATGTAAACGAACGCGACAATTTTGGCGCCGGCACTTGCTTGATCAGCGACAAGGTCCATCGCAACGATTCGAGACTTGTCCGACAGCCCGCACATTCGCGTAAATGATTTTCGATTTGCGTGTGTTCATTCGGATTCAGGTTGCCGTCCATGTACGCCGACAACCGTTCCTCGACCCACGCATGAATTTGTTCAGGATTACGACCAGCCATAGCTCACACTCGCTCACTGTTCAGACGATAACGGGCGGGCAAAAGTTCCTGCTGATTTAGCAAAAAATTACGCACGTGTGCCCGCGCACGACTCAACCGCGATTTCACCGTGCCGACATTTGTATTGGTCGCGGTTGCGGCTTCGTCGTAATCCAAACCTTCAATGTCCACCAAGACTAGCGTCGCGCGTTGATCCGGCGGCAGAGTTGCGATGCCGCGTTGAATCATTGCGCCAAGTTCTTGACGTTCGGCAAATTCATGCGGCGTTTCCGGCGCGGCATGGTCTACACCCGGCGCGGGATTATCCGGGTCGAGTAGTAACGCATCGAGCGAGGCAGTAGGACGACGTTGCTTGGCGCGCAGTTGATCGTAACACGCGTTCGTCACGATGCGGAGCAACCATGCTTTGAACGAGCCACCGCGAAAATCGCGCAAATGTTTGAACGCCGAGATGAACGCATTCTGCGTCGCATCTTCTGCCGCCGCCGAATCACCGATGACGCGGTACGCAGTCCGGTATGCCAACGCTTGATAAGCGCGGACCAGTTGATTAAATGAAGGCACATCCCCTTTTTGTGCCGCTTGAATGAGCGCGAGTTCGTCCATAAGAAAGTTAAGATGATTTGACTTTAGAAGGCATTTTCAATATACTTGCAACCGTCAAGCCGAAGTGGCGGAACTGGCAGACGCGCACGACTCAAAATCGTGTGAGCTTACGCTCTTGTGGGTTCGATTCCCTCCTTCGGCATTTGCATTTTTATTATATCATTATTCGAATTTTTAGCCACTTGGCCGGTGATGAAACATCTTTTAACTGCGCGAGCATCCCGCTCGACAAATCTTCAATCCACCATCGGCACCTCATCCTCTCCTGTGCTTTCATCAACTCCGCCGTCGCACAGACCCGGCGGAATGCGTGCGCCTTGACGCGAGGAATCAAACGGAGCAAAACGAATCTTCCGAAAGACCAAAGATGTTTCGCTCGTAGCGGTAATCGGCGCCACTCTCACGAGCACGCTCGTGGGCATGCTTGCCGGTTTGGCATTTGCCTGGTTGGGCGCGCCGGTTCCCTTTACGAACGCCAGCCCGGCGAGTTTGCGACCATCCGTTAAAAACGATTATGTCCGGATGATCAGTGCCTCGTACGAGTTGACCGGTAATTTGCCGCTTGCCAAGCGACGCTTGGATCAACTCGAACTGGCTGACCCCGCCCGAACGTTTAACGACTTGGTTGCGCAAGAAAAACAATCTCTGGGTAATTCGGCACTGCAAGATTCGCTCATCCATTTGGGTCAAGCCTTAGGCTATCGTTTGCCTTTCACTGCTCTGCGTCCGGCACCAGGCGCGCGTTCATCGTCCGAACCGATCGCCTTGCCTACTCAAACCATTGCGACCTTTTCTTTAAAAGAACACGTCAAGCTAACTTGTACGGATGAACCCGATGCCGCGTTCCTCCGTTTGTATGTGCGCGATCAACGTGGACACGATTTACCCAACGTCGCCATTGCCGTGCGCTGGGCGAACAATGAAGAAACGGTTTACACCGGACTCAAGCCCGAACACGGCGTCGGTTACGCGGATGTGCAGGTTGAACCCGGCAAGTACTCGGTGACAATTTTGAACGCATCCAGCGAAACTGTGTCCGATTTACTTGTCGGCGAAGCGCCGGCAAACTGCCGCAATGATCGCGGCAACACACCACGCGGGTGGAAAATTGTCTTTCAACAAAAATGAATTCCGTAGAAATGTTCTGACAAAACATTTCGGCATTACCTTGAACTCGTACCCGGAGGTCATCCTGAGTGATTCCCCAACCTATTGATCAGGTTCCGCTGTTTCAGAACCTGTCCGACGACGAGCGACAACATTTGATTGCGCGCTTGCGTCGCCGCACCGTAGCCAGTGGCGAATTGATTTTTGCCGAGGGCTATCCCAGCGATGCGTTCTACGTCGTCAACACCGGCTTGGTCAAACTCCAGAGTGGTTATAAAACTGCCACGCTCGCCAACTTGGGCGCCGGCAGTTTGCTCGGCGAAGTAGATTGCTTGCTCGAACGTCCATACTCGGCAACCGCTCACGCGGCGGCAAATTCGGAACTGTTAGCACTGGCACGCGAGGACATTGAAGAACTCATCGCCCAACATCCCGGCATCGGCTTGAAACTCGGCGCAGGACTGGGCATCCACATACCTTACCTCGAACAATATCTCATCCAACATCGCTTGCGTAACATTGAAATCCTCAGTGCCTTGTCCGAAGAGGATTTGCGTCTCATCGCGCAGAGTCTGGGCTTTGGCACGTTCGATCGCGGCGATACAATCATCGAAGACGGCATGGACGGCGAAGCGGCGTTCTTTATCGAAGAAGGTCAAGTGCGGCTCATCACCGAATCGTCCGATGGCACATCGTTCGACGATTTGCAAGAGGGACAGATTTTTGGTCTGACCGCGCTCATCACCAACAAGCCATACACTTCGACGGCGCGCGCAATCAATCCCGTGAACGTCTGGGTCTTGGCGCGCGAAAATTACCAGTACCTCGTCAATGAACGCCCCGCCATCAAACTCGCGTTCAGTCGTGCGCTCGCCGAATCGTTGAGCGCAAGTGACCAAGCCGACGCCGTGCAACGGATGCGTGCGCTCGAACTGTTTCGCGATGTACCGAACGACGCACTGACCGCCATTGCCACGCGGCTCGTCTTGCGCCATTTCCCTGCCGAAGAAGCGATTTACACCGAAGGCACTCCCGGCGATGCGCTCTACATCGTCGAGTCCGGCGAAGTAAAATTGATGGAGACCGCTTTTTCGGATGCACAATTGCTCGAACGCATTCGTGAAGGCATCTCGTTCGGCGAAATGGCATTGCTCACCGGACGCACGCGCGCCGAATGTGCGCGCGCCGCAACTGATACAAACGTGTGGGTACTATACAAGGGCGACTTTGACGATGTGATGGTGCGTTTCCCGGAAATCAGCGTCTCGCTCAGTCGCGCCATCACGGATCGGCTCGCCTCACGCGAAAATGATTTTGTGATTCGCCACTTGCGTCGCATCGCGCTCTTCTCCAGTCAGACGAATGCCGAGTTGAACGCGATTGCGAAAAAAGTGCGCGGCTTGCGTTTTCGCTCCGGCGAAATTATATGCTTTGGCGGACAACCGGCGCACACGCTTTACATGATCGAACGCGGTGAAGTAAAACGCATCGGCGTTGGTCCAAACGGCGAACCGGTCACGATTGATTTGCTCGACGCCGGCGATTCGTTCGGCGAACAAGCGATTCTGCAAAACCAGGGTTACGAGTACACCGCGCAAGCACTTGAAGAAGTTGAAGTGTGGACAATCAGCAAGGGCGATTTCATCGCATTGATGGAACAGTATCCCTCGCTTTCGATGACTGTCACGCGTTTGATTGCGGATCGTTTGGCACACGCTCAAGGCACGGCCGGCACGATGAGCGGTCGTCCGCCGACCACACGCCCACCGAGCGCGATGCCGCCACCACGACCGCCAGCCGGACGTATCCAACGTCCGCCTTCCGGGGCGCGTCCGATTTCACGCGCGTCCATCGTGCCACCGGTAAGCGCGAGTGCTCTCAGCGGCACGCCGATGCCGACGAATGCGCCGGAAAAACCGGTGAATCGTGCGCCGCGTCCGCCGAAACCAAAATTTCATTTGCCATTCCCGCGTCACGAATCTGGCGCGGCGAAAACCCAAGCACCTGCCACAAAACCGCAAACGCTTGCGCCCAAGGGACAACCCGTTGCACCCAGGACGTACACACCCCAACAACCTCGGCGCGGCTTTTTCGTTGAAGCCGGCGAATGGCTGAACGGTTTGTCGCTCGGCGCCAAGGCACGCGCGCTCACACTCGGCGCGCTCGTGCTGTGGATTGTGTTGATCGCACTTCCGTTCACCACGATTACCGCTGTCAGTTCAACGGTGGGTGGTCTCCAGGTTTCAAAAAATCCAGGCGAAAACGGAACTGGCAATAACGACGTAGCCGAAGACTATAACCCGTATCCGATCTCGCGTCTCAAACTGGCATTTGCTTTGCCGACGAACACGCCGGTGTTTACGCCAACGCCAAGACCCACCAACACACCACGTCCAACCGCGACGCGTCCACCGGCAACGCGCGTGCCACCTACCGCTGTCCCTGTCGCAGTCGCCGCACCTGCCGCGCCCGCCGCGCCACCCTTGCCGCCGGCAGAAATTGATCCGCGCCTCGTGCCGGGAAGCGGCAAGGAATTACCGCATGTCAGCCAATTCAAGTTGATTCCCGCAAATGCGGCACGCGGGCAAAAATTCTGGCGGGTCACCAAAGTCGTCTTTGAAGATGTTTCCGAATCAAATAATGATCACACCGTTTACGTGATGATCAAAGATGATGGCGGTAAACGGACTGAAGCCAAACTCAAAGTCTGGTACGACGGCGACGGCGGTGTAGATATTTCGAGCGAGCAAGAACAAAAATCCGCCAGCGATATGTGCAACTGCAACTATGGCATTGGCATGTACGGCGGCGCGTATGGTGTGCAAATCAATGAAGGCATTCCCAGCGATGCCGCCACCGGCATGATCATGCCGCTGAAACGACACGTCAACTATCGTGTCTACTTTCAACTCGCGACCATGCCCTAAATCTGAACCAATCAAACTCGACGAGCGGATGCAAACCCATCCGCTCGTTTTTTTTGACAAAGGTCGCCCGGTCATTGACACCCAGGATTCGTTATGTTATAGTCAGAGTTGTCAGTGCCAATGACCCCACCATACACGTCCTTTATGCTCAGGTAATTTACCGCGAGTTGAAGAGGCGACTCGTGCCACTCGGTACGAGTCGTTTTTATTTTTCCCAACTTTCACCCCGTGCCAAGAAAGAAGGTGGAGTATGCATCCCAAACCATCGTGGCACAACCTGACTTGGTCGTTCATCTTCTTGAGCGCGTGGCTCGCGCTCGTCGCATGTTCGCCGCTCCGCGCCGGCCCGCAAGCCTGGCTTGATTATCCCAAAGATGGTTCGCTGTTGAGCATGGACAAGCCCATCACGGTGCTCGCGCACGTGTTCGCCTCCGAGGGCATCGCCGATGTGCTGTTGACCGTGAACGGCGTAGCGTATCGTCGCAACCCGCCAACCAAAACCGGCGACCTGCTCACCTCAGCACACGAATGGACACCGGAGCGTGCCGGCGAATACACGCTCGAAATCATCGCGTACTCGGCAAGCGGCGCGGCGAGCAGTCCCGCGCGCGCACGTGTGCGCGTGATCGGCAAGACCACGCCAACACCAACGCGCGCCGTGACCACAACGCCAACGCCAGTTGCCAACATTTCCGCAACACCCGTCGCCAACATTTCGCCTACACGTGTGTCTGCCGCCGACCTGGAATTACTCAGCGTTGAACCGATCATCGTCCTCACCAAAGGCGACACACCGTTTTGTGATATTCGCGTGACGTACCGCAACGCCGGCACGATCCCCATTCCCAACGATTACACAATCCAAGCCTACCTCGACGGCAGATCGCACGCGACGATTAATCGTGGGCGCGGCTTTGGCGTGGGCGGGACCTCGGAAGCGATTTTTGTTTATCAATTCACCGGCACGGCGTACATTGGCATCACGCTCGACGCGACGAATGCAATCACCGAGAGCAATGAAGCGAACAATGCATTTGCCGAAGCGCGCACGTGTACTGCCACAGCCGGGTCTGTCACACCTTCGCCCACCATTGCTCTGCCGGTCATCACCCTCGTGCCCACGCGCACGCCGACCGGGATTATGCCGGCCCAAATCAATTTCCGCGCCGACCAAACAAACATCACGCGCGGACAATGCACGACCTTGCGTTGGGATATCGAAAACGCAACGGCGGTTTATCTCGATGGCAATGGCGTGCAAGGTCACAGCGCACAACAAGTGTGTCCGAACAATTCGACCACGTACACTCTGCGCGTGACAACCGCCACCGGCAACATTGATCGCCAAATCACCATCACCGTCCAGGTTCCCGCAAACACGGCAACGCCAACACGCACGCCAACCAAAGTGCCGGACACCCAAGCCCCACCCGCCCCTTCGCTCGTTTCGCCAAGCGGCACGCTCTCGTGTCGCACAAGCGTCACGCTCGATTGGAATGCGGTGAGCGATGCAAGCGGCATCAAAACGTACTATGTCAAACTCGAACGCCAAATCAGCGCAGGCAACTGGCAATCTGCCGGCGGTTGGACAACGAGTAACACCGCGCAAAGTGTGTCCGTGCAATGCGGCGGCATCTATCGTTGGCAAGTGCGCGCCGAAGACAATGCCGGCAATCAAGGTCCCTGGTCTGGGTTTATGAATTTCTCGATCAACCTGCCATAACCCGGCACAACACATCGGATCGTTCGCGTGATTCGCAAACGAATCAAGGTGAAACTATGGCTAATCAATCTAAACCTTCGTTCGTGTTGATCGCCGCTGTCTTGGTCTTGCTCTGTTGCCTCCTCACCACCGCCGGCGGCACGCTGTGGTTTTTGCCCAACTTGACCGCGCAACCGCCGGTCGTGTTGATTAACACGCCGGCACACAATGCGCGTGTCCAGGTTGGACAAGAGGTCGCGATTCAATCCGTCGCGCGCGCAGAGCAAAAAGTCAAACGCGTCGAGTTGTGGGTGGATGGAAGTCTCTTCGACACGCAAACGAGTGATGCGCCGAATGGCATTTCGCCATTTCCACTGACGACGCATTGGCAACCACGCACACCCGGTCTGCACACAATTATCGTGCGCGCGTTCAACAATGCCGGCAAACGCGGATTCGCGTCGGTCAACATCAACGCCACCACTGTCGCGGATCGTGATAACGACGGCGTGCCGGATGAAACGGATCTCTGTCCCGATCAACCTGGATTGGAAATAGCGAACGGTTGTCCTGACCGTGATCGCGACGGCATTCGCGATAACGACGATGCATGTCCCGACCAACCCGGGACGCCCGACGCGCGTGGTTGTCCCGCGCCAAGCATGCAAGATCGCGACGGCGATGGCGTGCTCGACAGCGCAGACACGTGCCCTGATCAACCTGGGTCGCCCTGGACATCAGGTTGTCCCGATGCCGATGGCGACATGGTACGCGATGCGGATGATGCGTGTCCGCGCGAACCAGGTCTGCCAAGCAATCGCGGTTGCCCGGTACCAAATGATCGTGATGGCGATGGCGTCACCGATGCGAGCGATGCGTGTCCCGATCAACCTGGGACGCTCGGCGGTTGTCCCGACAGCGACAGCGATGGCGTGCGTGACCGTGACGATGTGTGTCCTGATCTCGCGGGTGCTCCCGGCGCAAGTGGTTGTCCTGACCGCGACGGCGACGGCGTACGCGACACACTCGACCTCTGCCCCGACACACCGGGTCCGCGCGACAATGCCGGATGCCCGCGCACGAGTGGTGATCGCGACAGCGACGGCGTAGACGACGACCACGACCTCGCGCCGGGCGAATCAGGGTCAGCCGATAGCGGGGGCGCACCTCCACCCGGTGGAAGCGATGAAGCTGTGCCAAGCGATCCACTCGACGATATCGCCGGCTCCGCCATACCCGGTGAACGATTAGTCGGCGTGACATTCGAAGCGCTGGAATTTGAGGTGAACGGCGATTACAATGAGGTGTACTGTTACACGAGTCTGGGCGGCGCATTCGGCGTGGTCGAGCGCGTTGGTCCGTTCGACGCGTTGGGTGCGCCACGCTGGGACATTGCCGAGTATCTGGGCGGCGCGAACAGTCCTTTTGTCACTCTGCCACCGGACACACCTTTGCAAG